>JAFLDC010000070.1 GCA_017302775.1 Sphingomonadales bacterium | reverse complement strand
TCATCGAGAGCGTGGAACCGCACTTGAAGTTTTGATGAGAAATCATTGAAACTGAAAGGGAAAACTTAAGCCTCACGATCTGGCAGCAATGCCCGCAGCAGTGTCGGAAAACACGCCTCAGGATGACTTCGGTCTGAATCTGGCGAACCGCAGATGCAGCGAGCGGCAGAGCAGTCAGCAGGTCGCTTCACCAGCGGTCGGGAAAGGCAAAAGGAAAGCGGCGGCTTCGGCCAAAGCAGAACGGAAAGCCCGGAACGGCAAGGCGGCGAAGCGGTCACGGAACCGCCAGGCGGACGGAAAGAACCCTTGGGTTCGGACCTGCCGCCTGACGGGACCGGACGCCAGCACGGGAACCAGGCGATGAAAGCCGGTCCTAACGGACCACCGAGCAGCCGATAACGCGGAGAACGAGCCGCAAGGGTCGAACAAAGCAGTTTGAGAGCTCTCTCGGGAACGGCGATCGCCCAAGTCGTCCGGAACCAGAGCAGGCGAGCGTGGGGCTGGTGGAAACACCGGCCCCATTTTTGTGGTGAAGCCGGTTAACCCGCGCGTGTTGGCAAGGGAGCGTTGCCCCGGTCCACGATAATGTCGCGGTTGATGATGTCATCCACTTTTGAGCAGGCAGTCTGATAGGCTGCGATCTTGTCATTCAGTGCAGTGAGCATTCCGGCGATGTCGGTTTCGGCATTCAGCACGTCGCTGCGGTCCACCGCCTGATGGTCGATCAGCCGATTCTGTTCGTCCATAAGACTGAAGTTCATGACGGACGCTGACCGGGCGAAAGCCAGCATATCCGGCCAATAGATGTAGATCCGCGGGGTGAACGACCGCTCCACTGCGCCCATGGCGAAAGCGCCCAAGACATAACCGGGGCGCGGGTTGGAAGTGAGCTGGACCTTCCGTTTTTCGGGCTTAGCCCTGGCGTTCGGCGGCAAGTTCCAACTGAGGACCGCAGTTCCGGCCGGACCAACGCGATTGCCCGGCAAGAGATCACCGCCCATTATGTAAAGCTGGTATCGCCCGGGGCCATTCGGCATGCGCCAGGTCCAGTCGTATTCCTCGATCCTGCCGAATTCGTCGAGGGTTGCGCGCCCCCAGGTCCTGTCGTCGAACGCTTTTCCTTCCAAGCATTGATAGCCGGGTTTCGGAGGTGGCTCTTTCGGGCGCCCGGCAAGGGTGGGAGCGGCGCACGTTACGGCAAGCGCGACCAGTACGAGACCCGGAAAGTTTCTTGTCATGTGCCGAGATTGCACCGTTCGGCGCAATCAGCAAATCGGAAAGTCGCCTTCAGCGCAGAGCGTAAATGGAGATGCCCCGGCCGCGAGCGCGCCACCACCATCGGAAAGGGGCACCGTGGCAATGTGGACCTTCATGATGCTGCATCCCGCACAAACAGACTGGCCAGCTCGACATGCGTGGACCAGCGGAACTGGCCGACCGGACGCAGCTCTTTCAACGCGAAGCCGCCTTCGATCAGCATGCGGGCATCCTTGGCCCAGCTGGCGGGGTTGCAGCTGATGTAGACCACGCGCGGCACGGTGCTGGCGGCGATCCGTTCAACCTGTTCGCGCGCGCCGGCCCGGGGGGGATCGAGCAGGACGGCGCAGAACCGCTCCAGCTCGTCGGCGAGCAGCGGGTTGCGGAACAGATCGCGGTGCAGCGCGTGGACCGGGCGGCCCGCTGCTGCCGCAGCGGCCTGGCAGGCCAGATGCGCGTCGCGCGCGGCCTCTACCGCCAGAACTTTGGTTCCGGGGCCAGCCAGCGCAAACGCAAAGGTGCCGAGGCCGGAAAACAGATCAACCACGCTTGAACAATCATCGAGCCACGCCCGCGCCGCATCGAGCAATGCCATTTCGCCATCGTGCGTCGCCTGCAGAAAGCTGCCCGGCGGGAACGGCACGGCAACGCCGGACAAGGTAATCGTCACCGGCTCCGGTTCCCAAACCGTGTCCGGGCCATATCCCGCGTCAAGCGTCAGCCGCGCCAATCCCTGCGCACGCGCGAAATCGAGCATGGCCTCGGTCAAGACCAGGCCTTCGGCACTGATCCCCTTGATCCCAAGATCAACGCCCTGATCAAGCAAGGTCAGCTCGATGTCAGCGGCCATGCGCGGCATGGCGTGGCGCGATCCTTTTCGCGCCCTGCCCCTGCTATTGTCTTGCCCCTGTCCCAACTGGATCAGCAGCTTGCGCAGCGGGTTCAGCACCGCCACCAGCTCAGGCCGGAGCACCGGGCATTCTGCCAGTTCCACCAGCCGATGCGATTTCGCCTCGCGGTAGCCGATCACCACGCGCCCCTGGCTACTTTCCGCGCGCAGCGATGCGCGGCGGCGCGTACCCGGCGGGGAAAGGTGCGGCGGGGCGATCATCTCGGCCCCCAGTTCCTGCCCGCTGGAGGCGTTGGCAACGCGGGCTTCAACGAATTGGGCCAGCGTCTCTTCATCCAGTTGCTGCAACTGGCATCCGCCACACCGGCCGAAGTGGCGGCACGGCGGTGTGACGTGATGCGGACCGGGTTGCAACGTACCGTCAGGCAGCAGCAGGTCGCCAGGGGCAGCCCCCCACGCGAACCGGCCTGACGCGGTAACACCATCGCCCTTGGCGGCGATGCGGATGATTTCTTCGGCCTGAGTCACAGGCAGGCCGCGTAAGCGCTCTGCACCGCCGCGGCAAGCTGACTCGCCGTAAATGCCGCGCCCGCGCGCCGCGCCGCCGCTGCGTGCAGCCACAGCGCCTGACAGGCTGCATCGAACGGCGCCTCGCCACTGGCCAGCCGACTGGCGACGATACCCGCCAGAACATCGCCCGTGCCGGCGGTCGAAAGCCAGGCAGAGGCACGCGCCGCATAGGCCACGCGGCCGTCGGGGGCGGCAACAATGCTGTCCGGCCCCTTCGCCACCACGATCATGCCCGAAGCCCTGGCAAGAGCGGCGGCGCGATCGACCTTGCTGCCTGCCCCTTCCAGACCAAAGGCCCGTTCCAGACTGAACAGTTCCCCATCGTGCGGGGTCGCAATGATCGGTCCAGCACGCGCATCCAGCATCTCCGGGCCAAGCAGGACCAGCGCGTCGGCATCGAGCACGACCGGGCAGCCACTGCCCAACACCGCTGCCAGCCCCGCGCGCGCCGCGGCATCGCGACCAAGACCGGGGCCGATGAGCAGCGCGGAAAGGCGTCTGTCGTTCAACGCATCAGCCAGTGGGCTGGCATCATGGACCAGATCCGGGGTCGAATGAGCCGTGGCTGCACCGAACAGCTTCACGTAGCCTGCCCCCGCGTGCTGCGCCGCGCTGGCAGCGAGATACGCAGCCCCCGGCATGGCGCCGCCGACTACGCCCAGCAATCCACGGGTGTACTTGTGCGCATCGGCCTTGGGCGGCGCCAGTCGGGGCTGGCCGATTGCCCTCCCCGTCCCTGCGTCATGATCGATACCGATCCCCACTTGCACCAGCGTGCCCATGTGCACCGTCCCCGGCATCAGGAAGTGCGCCCGTTTCCAGGCGCCAAGCGCCACGGTAAGGTGATAGGCCGGAAGGCCAGGGTTCAGCGGCTGGCCGAGGTCGCTCTCGATCCCGCTCGGCAAGTCAATCGCCACTCGGCGGGCGTGGCTGTTGGCGAGCCGGGACAGTAGTGCGGCGTGATCGGGACGCATGGGACGGGTCAGCCCGGTCCCGAACAGGCAATCTACCATGACTTCCGCATGCCGGGTGGCGTCCATCCCCAGCACCGCGCCGCCATAGCCGGCCCGCGCGGCCTGCGCGGCAGGCGTGCCGGGCTCTGCCGCCACCACCACAGCCACATCGCCGCCGCGCTGGCGGATGGCTTCGGCAATCACCCAGCCATCGCCGCCGTTGTTGCCCGGCCCGGCCACAACCGTGACACCCCGCCCGCCGCCGATCCGCCAGACCCATTCCGCCGCGCCGCGCCCGGCCCGCTGCATCAGCGCTTCCACGGCGGTTCCGCGTGCGATCAACGCGGCTTCGGCGCTGCGCATCTGCGCGGCTGTAAGCACCAGATCAGTGGCCGGATACATCGAAGCCTACCGGAATAAGATAGCGGTCAGCGCCGACGATGACGGCGTGATAATCGCCCTGGCGCGTAGAACGCCCCGGCTCCGCGCCGTCCGCCGTATGCCAGGATTCGCCATCGGCGCTGACCTCAAATCGGCGAAATCCGCCGTCCGGGTGACGCACAACAATCCCCCAGCGGCCCTCCACGGCGACCTGCTGCACTGTACATTCATCCTTGAACGCCGCCGTTCCCCGCAATGCGCAGGCGATCGGCCGGCCGGATCCATCAGGCGGCGCGGCGCCGCTTTGCGAGCAACCGGCCAGTGTGACCGACAGCACAAGGCCGATCCGCCGCATGGGCTATTTTCGAACGATCTGCGAGACATCGCGCACCGCTCCGCGCGCGGCGCTGGTGGCCATGGCGGCATAGGCCTGCAATGCGGCGCTGACCCTGCGCGGGCGCGGCGCGGCGGGTTGCCAGCCCTTCGCGTCCTGAACGGCACGGCGGCGGGCCAGTTCATCATCGCTGACCGCCAGATTGATGGTGCGTCCGGGAATGTCGATCTCTATCAGATCCCCGGTTTCGACCAGCCCGATGGCGCCGCCCTCAGCCGCTTCGGGCGAAGCATGGCCGATCGACAGGCCGGACGTGCCGCCGGAAAAGCGTCCGTCGGTAAGCAGTGCGCAGGCTTTCCCCAGTCCCTTCGATTTCAGATAACTGGTGGGATACAGCATTTCCTGCATGCCGGGGCCGCCCCTGGGCCCTTCATAGCGGATCACCACCACATCGCCTTCCACCACCTGACCGGTAAGAATGGCGGTGACCGCCGCGTCCTGGCTCTCATAGACCTTGGCCGGGCCGGTAAACTTGAGGATGCTGTCATCGACCCCGGCGGTTTTGACGATGCAACCATCGAGCGCGATATTGCCGAACAGCACCGCCAGTCCGCCATCCTGGCTGAAGGCGTGCTCCTTGCTGCGGATAACCCCGTTTTCGCGGTCGGTATCAAGCTCGCTCCACCGGCGATCCTGGCTGAACGCGGTTTGAGTGGGCACTCCGCCCGGTGCCGCCTTGAAAAAGGTTTGTACGGCCGGATCGTTGGTCCGTTTGATATCCCACTGGTTGAGGGCATCGCCCAACGTCCGGCTATGCACCGTCGGCAGTTCGGTATGCAGCAGTCCGGCGCGGTCAAGCTCGCCCAGGATCGCCATAATTCCGCCGGCTCGGTGCACATCTTCCATGTGGACATCGCTTTTCGCGGGGGCGACTTTGGAAAGGCACGGCACCTTGCGGCTCATCCGGTCGATATCTTTCATGGTGAAGCCCACCCCGGCCTCTTCCGCAGCGGCCAGCAGGTGCAGCACCGTATTGGTGGAACCACCCATCGCGATGTCGAGCGCGATCGCGTTTTCAAAGGCTTCAAAGCTGGCGATGCTGCGCGGCAGCACGCTGTCATCGTCCTGTTCGTAGTAGCGCCGGCACAGCTCCACCACGAGGCGACCGGCCTTGAGGAACAGCCCTTTGCGGTCGGCATGGGTGGCCAGCTGCGAGCCATTGCCCGGCAACGACAGTCCCAAAGCTTCGGTCAGGCAGTTCATCGAATTTGCCGTGAACATCCCGCTGCACGATCCGCACGTCGGGCAAGCCGAACGCTCGATCGTCTGCACTTCCTCGTCAGTGTAGGCCTCATCCGCGGCGGCAACCATCGCATCGACCAGATCAAGCGCCACTTCCTTGCCGCGCAGCACCACCTTGCCCGCTTCCATCGGCCCGCCCGAGACGAAAACGACCGGAATGTTGATCCGCATCGCCGCCATCAGCATTCCGGGCGTGATCTTGTCGCAGTTGGAAATGCAGACCATCGCATCGGCGCAGTGGGCGTTGACCATGTATTCGACGCTGTCAGCGATCAAGTCTCGGCTGGGCAGCGAATAGAGCATGCCATCGTGGCCCATCGCGATGCCATCATCCACCGCGATTGTATTGAATTCCTTGGCGACCCCGCCCGCCGTCTCGATCTCACGCGCGACCAGCTGGCCCAGGTCTTTCAGGTGGACGTGACCCGGAACGAATTGCGTGAAGGAATTGACCACCGCGATGATCGGCTTGCCGAAGTCGCTGTCCTTCATCCCTGTCGCCCGCCACAGCCCGCGCGCGCCGGCCATGTTGCGGCCATGGGTGGAAGTGCGGGAACGATAGGCAGGCATCGGGTAACTCCAGATCAAGCGTGGTCAGCGCGATGCCCCTATTACAGCTTGCCGTCCCGCCCTAGGCAAAAATTTCACTCCACCGCCAAAAAACGTAATTTTGCGTCAGACTGGCAGTGGCCCAAACCGATTTTCTCCGGGCGTCCCGGGAAGCGCCAGCAAGACCACCAGCACACCCAGCGAAACCAGATAGACAAGGTTGTTCAGCAGCAGCGCCACGAACAGCCCCATCGGCGGTTCATCCGGGCCGAGGAAGCTGGCGAACATATAGGACATCCCGACAAGACCGCCGATCAGGAACAGGGCCGGGACCATGCCCCATACGCCGCGCCGATCGCTGTCATGCAGTCGGCGAGTTACCGCGGCAGCAAGCAGCACGATACTGAGTACGGCACTTATCAGTGAAGCACCGAAGATCATCGTGAAATCCGGCATAAGTTCGGGGTGATGCCCCTCGACCTGAATCGAATAGCTGCCCGGTCCGACCGTGCGGGTAACCTGATCGGGATGCGCCGCGGCGAACGCCTCGATCCGGGAGAACGTCCCCACCATCGCCGGGATCATGAACAACATCATCGCCGCCATGTTGAAGCCGACAACCAGCGCGGCCCACAGCCAAAACGGTTGGCGCGCTTCCCGGCCAGAAAAGCGGACCAACCCTGCAAGGTGCGACTTTACCAGTTCCATTATGCCGTTGCTCCCGGTTCGTGCAGAAGGATAGATCACCCCAGCGCCAAGGCAACAAGATTGGCAATCCGGGCCAACCGGTCCGCCCATACAGCCTGTCCAGCCGCGTCAGCGATCTGATCCTGGCGGATCTCGATGCCCAGATACGGTCGTCCATCCGCTTCGGCATGGCGGTTCATGGTATAGTTCAGCAGCTTGCCCGAATAGGGTTGCTGATCCCCCACCACCAAGCCTTCCTCTACCAGCAGCGGAATGGCGATCCGGGCCGCGCGATCATCCTGATTGTACAAGACGCCAACCTGCCATGGTCGTTGCGTATCCGGCTGGCTTTCCAGATGCGGTGTAAAACTGTGCAGCGAAAGGATCAGCGCGGGCGGCATAGCGTCCAACAGGTGAGCCAGCGCGTGGTGATAAGGATCGTGAAACCGGGCGAGCCGCGCCTGGTGTGCAGCATGATCTATGGCGTTACCGGGGATGGCGTGCCCATCGCTGGCAATCGGAATTACCGCAGGGGCATGCGGTTCGCGGTTGAGAACGCACACCAGGCGGCTGACATGACCCTGAAACGCGGCAATCCCCGGACGCTGCGCCATCAACGCACCAACCTCTGCCACGCCAAGGTCGATCGCGATATGCCGCGTCAGCAGGGCCGGATCGATCCCCAGTTCGATATCAGGCGGAACGCGGTTGCTGGCATGGTCAGACACAACCAGAATTCCGCCGAACCGCGGCGTGCCGATCAGGCGGCAGCCCTCGTTATCGATCATCGCAGGCTACCGGAAAGCTGCCACCAGCCGGGCCAGTTCCGCGCCAGTGTGGCGGCTGCAGCGTCCCGCTGCGCCGGGGTTTGATACAAGCCGAAACAGGTTGCGCCCGAACCGGACATCCGCGCCAGCCAGGGGTCGGATGCCCGCAGCGCGCCAAGCACTTCCGCAACCACCGGACAGATGGCAACTGCGGCGGGTTCGAGATCATTGCGACCTTGCGTTGCCAAACTCCGCACGCTGCCGGATGGCAACGGGCCAAGGTCTGTGCCGCCCCAGGCAGCAAATACCCTCGCGGTCGGCAAAGGAACGCGCGGATTGACCAGCAGCACCGGCGTTCCGGCCAGATCGTTCTCGATCGGCTCAAGCTCGGTCCCGGTCCCCCGGCCGATGCAGGTTTCGCTGCCAACGCAGGCGGGAACATCCGCGCCAAGTTTCGCCGCGCGGGCCTGCCAGTCGTGCGGAAGCCGGTATTGGCGCTCAACCAGCCGGAACAGCGCCCCGGCATCAGCCGATCCCCCGCCCAGCCCTGCTGCCACCGGCATGTTCTTTTCCAGCGTCACCGCCCACCCCTGCGGTCGGGGCAGCGCGGAGAGCGCCTGCATCACGATATTGCCAAGCGGATTGTCCAGCGCGCCCGCGAACGCGCCCACAGTGCGCAGACTGTCCTGCCCGGCAGGCGATACGCTCAGCACATCCCCCGCATCGACGAAGGCGAACACCGTTTCCAATTCGTGATAGCCGTCCTCGCGCCGCCGCCGGACGTGCAGCGCGAGGTTGATCTTGGCATAAGCGGTTTCAAGCATGGTCTGGCAAACTGCTACAGCGCGGCGGTGTATTTGATCGAGGCGTCCGCAAAGCCCATGAGCGGTGCCTTGATCGAACCATCGGCCCGGTGTTGGCCGCCCAGCGGATCGATTGCCTGAATGGCATAGTCGGGCAAAGCGGCATCAATGCCGGAAATGATGACATCGAACGTCTGCGCTGCTCCGGCATGCGGGACAAACCAGTGAATGTTGTCCTTCGCAGACGACATGGCCGACAGGTCCCCCGGCCCGGCAATGTAATCACGCGACGGCCTGATGATCATGGCGCCCGCCTCATCGCCGATGCGGTCGAAATTGCGCACGCGGAACTGGCCTTTCACCACCAGATGCGACGAGACCATGTTGCTGTGGCCATGCGGCGTTATGACGTTGCCCGGCGTGAAATCGAACAGCGCCGCCGCAAAACCCAACCGGCGCGGCTCGCCATTTTCGTCTACGAACCGGATCGAGCGCTTGGCGGGATCGTTAGTGGAAGAAAGCGCGACGGCGGAGACCTTCGCCCGGTCCACCTCAGCCATCAGCTCCGCCACATCGATTTCCCCTGCCAGCCGCGTAACTTCCGTCATCCACGCGAGCGGCAAAACCTCTCCCTTGCGCAAGGCTCGCGCCAGTTCCGCCTGGCGGTCGATCCACGTCCGCGCCGGCATGCTTCGGGCAGGTCGGGCACAGGATACCTCCGCCAGTAACGCGCAAACGGTGAACGCCGCAAAGCCAGTCGCCATGGCACCCCGGCGGGTCAGTCCCAGATCATCCGGCTGGGCCGCCCGGGCGTCGCGCCAGTCAATCTTCGGCATGGCAATCTCCTGCGCGGCGACGAATGAGGCAGCTACATATTGGGATAGTTGGGCCCACCACCGCCCTCAGGCGTCACCCAGTTGATATTCTGGTTGGGATCCTTGATGTCGCAGGTTTTGCAATGGACGCAGTTCTGCGAATTGATCTGATAGCGCGGCTCGCCCTCTTCCAAGCCGAGCCATTCATAAACCCCGGCCGGGCAGTAACGGGTGGATGGCCCGGCAAAGACACCAAGTTCGCTGACCTTCTGCAGTTCGAGATCGCGCACCTGCAAGTGCACCGGCTGATCCTCGGCATGGTTGGTGAAGCTTTGCGCCACGCTGGACAGGCGATCGAAGCTGATCACGCCGTCCGGCTTCGGATAGGCGATCGGTTCGTACAGGTCGGCCCGCTGCAATTGGGTATAGTCGCGGTGATGCTTCATCGGCTTCCACAGCCCGAAACCAAACAGGGTGCGCAACCACATGTCCGCACCCGCCAGAATCGTGCCGAGATCGCCGCCCCAC
>JAFLDC010000007.1 GCA_017302775.1 Sphingomonadales bacterium | reverse complement strand
GGACCATCGCGATCTGTGCGCGCACTTTCATCGGGCTGCCTCCTCGGTGGCGGGGACAGGCTCACCATCGAGCCAATCGATCTTGTTCATTTTTCTCACGATCACCAGCTCGTCGCGGTTGGTTCCGACTGTGCCGTAATAATTGAAGCCGTAGGCGAGCTGCGCATACCCGCCGATCATGTGCGTGGGCTTGACCACCACGCGGGTGACCGAGTTGTGGATGCCGCCGCGCGTGCCGGTGACCTCAGAACCGGGTGTGTTGATGATGCGTTCCTGCGCGTGGTACATCATCGCGATGCCGTTCATCATGCGCTGGCTGACGACCGCCCTCGCCGCGATCGCGCCGTTGACGTTGAACAGTTCGATCCAATCGTTGTCCTCAATGCCCGCGCTTTTCGCATCATCTTCGGACAACCAGACGATCGGTCCACCGCGCGACAGCGTCTGCATGATCAGGTTGTCGCTGTAGGTGCTGTGGATCCCCCACTTCTGATGCGGGGTGATCCAGTTGAGCACGATCTCTTTATGGCCATTGGGCTTCTTGCCCATGATCGGCTTGACCGTCTTGGTGTCCACCGGCGGCCGATACCCCATCAGCGCTTCACCGAAATCGCGCATCCATTCGTGATCCTGATAGAACTGCTGACGGCCGGTGAGGGTGCGCCACGGGATCAGTTCATGGACGTTGGTATAGCCGGCATTGTAGCTGACGTGCTCGTCTTCGAGTCCGGACCAGATCGGCGAGCTGATGATCTTGCGCGGCTGCGCCTGGATGTCGCGGAAGCGGATGGCTTCGTGCTCCTTGCCGACAGCGAGATGCGTGTGCTCGCGCCCGGTGAACGTCCCGAGCGATTCCCAGGCCTTCACCGCGACATGACCGTTGGTTTCGGGCGCGAGATGCATGATCGCCTCGGCGGCGTCGATGGCCGTTTCCAGTCGCGGACGCCCTTTGCTGAGGCCCTCTTCGGCGACTTCGTGATTGAGCTTGCCGAGAAATTCGACTTCGTGCTTCGTGTCCCAGCTCATGCCCTTGCCGCCGTTGCCCTGCTTGTCCAGCAGCGGTCCGAGCGATGTGAACTTTCTGTAGAGATTCGGATAATCGCGTTCGACCACGACTATGCTCGGCGCGGTCTTGCCGGGGATGAGTTCGCACTCGCCCTTTTTCCAGTCGGTCACGCCGAACGGCATGGCGATCTCGTTCGACGTGTCGTGCAGCGTCGGCACCAGCACCAGATCTTTTTCGACGCCGAGCACGCCCGGCGCCAGGTCGCTCACGGTCTGCGCGATGCCCTTGAATATCTCCCAATCGCTGCGCGCCTCCCAGGCCGGATCCACCGCTTTCGACAGCGGATGGATGAACGGATGCATGTCGGAGGTGTTGAGGTCGTCCTTTTCGTACCAGGTCGCGGTCGGCAGCACGATGTCGGAATACAGCGCGGTGGTGCACATACGGAAATCCAGCGTGACCAGCAGGTCGAGCTTGCCCTCCGGAGCCTCGTCCCGCCATTTGACTTCCTCCGGCTTCACCGCACCGCGTTCACCCAGATCCTTGCCCTGCAGCCCGTGCCGCGTCCCGAGCAGATGGCGGAGCATGTACTCGTGTCCCTTGCCGGAGCTGCCAAGCAGGTTGGAGCGCCAGATGAACAGATTGCGCGGGTAGTTCTCCGGCGCGTCCGGGTCCGCGAATGCGAAATCGAGGCTGCCGTCCTTCAGCTTGTCGACCGCGTAGTCCACCGGGGCAATGCCCGCTCGCTCTGCCTCGCGCACTAGCTGCAGTGGGTTCGTGTTGAGCTGCGGGATGGCCGGCAGCCAGCCCATGCGCACCGCGCGCAGATTGAAATCGGCCAGCGAACCCGTGTACTTCGCCTTGTCGGCCAGCGGCGAGAGAATCTCGTCGACGCCGAGCTTCTCATAGCGGTACTGGCTGGAATTGAAGTAGAAGAAGCTGGTGCCGTTCATCTGACGCGGCGGTTTGCTCCAGTCGGTCGCGAACGCGATCGGCGCCCAGCCCGATTGCGGCCGCAGCTTCTCCTGTCCGACGTAGTGCGCCCAGCCACCGCCGGTCTGGCCCACGCATCCGCACATCACGAGCATGTTGATCAGCCCGCGATAGTTCATGTCGTTGTGGTACCAGTGATTCATCGCCGCACCGACGATGATCATGCTGCGGCCCCGAGTCTTGTCCGCGGTGCGCGCGAATTCCCGAGCGATGCGAATCACCTCGCCGCGTGGCACGCCGGTGATCTTTTCCTGCCAGGCGGGCGTACCGGGAACGTCATCGTCGAAGTCCGTGGCGACGTTCCCGCCCCCGAGGCCGCGATCCACTCCATACTGTGCCAGCAACAGGTCGTAGACCGAGGCGACCGCCCATTCCTTTCCGTCTGCTAGTTGCAGACGTTTGATCGGGATGTTGCGCTCCAGGACCTCGTCGAATTTGGATTCGGTCCAGTATTCGTTCTCTATGCCGCCGAAATACGGAAAACTGACCGCTTCGAGCGAATCGGCATGATCCTTCAGGGTCAGACGCAGGCGGGTTTCGCGGCCAGCGCTGTCCTTCTCCTCGATGTTCCACTTGCCTTTCTCGCCCCAGCGGAAACCGACCGAGCCGTTGGGAACGACGATGCCGCCGGTGGCGTCATCGTAGGCCAGCGTCTTCCACTCCGGATTGTTCGCCTCGCCCAGTCCGCCCAGATCGCTGGCGCGCAGGAAGCGCTCCGGAACCAGCCGGCCATCCGCGCGCTTCTCCAGACGTACCAGCAGCGGCATGTCGCTGTACTGGCGGCAGTAATCGGTGAAGTATTGCGACGGATCATCGACATGGAATTCCTTCAGGATCACGTGGCCGAACGCGAAGGCCAGCGCGGCGTCGGTGCCCTGTTTCGGGTGCAACCAGTGATCGGTGAGCTTGGCGACTTCGGAATAGTCCGGCGTGATCGCCACCGTCTTGGTGCCGTTGTAGCGCGCCTCGGTGAAGAAGTGCGCATCCGGCGTGCGTGTCTGCGGGACGTTCGAGCCCCAGGCGATGATGTAGCGGCTGTTGTACCAGTCCGCTGATTCCGGCACGTCGGTCTGTTCGCCCCAGATCTGCGGGCTTGCCGGCGGCAGATCGCAATACCAGTCGTAGAAACTCAGGCACGCGCCGCCGAGTAGCGACAGATACCGGGCTCCGGCGGCGTAGCTGACCATTGACATCGCCGGGATCGGCGAGAAACCGACGACACGATCGGGTCCGTATTGCCTGACCGTGTAGAGGTTGGAGGCCGCGATCAATTCGTTGGCTTCGTCCCACTCGACCCGCACGAAGCCGCCCATGCCTCGTTTGCTCTTGTAACTCTTGGCCTTGGCCGGATCTTCGACGATCGAAGCCCATGCCTCGACCGGCGATCGGGTCTTTCGCGCCTCACGCCACAGTTTCAGCAGGGCCGAGCGCATCAACGGGTACTTCACCCGGTTGGCGCTGTACAGATACCAGGAATAGCTGGCGCCACGCGGGCAGCCACGGGGCTCGTGGTTCGGCAGATCGGGACGGGTGCGCGGGTAATCGGTCTGCTGGGTTTCCCATGTGACCAGGCCATTCTTGACGTAGACCTTCCAGCTGCAGGAGCCGGTGCAGTTCACGCCGTGGGTCGACCGTACGATCTTGTCGTACTGCCAGCGTTGCCGGTAACCGTCTTCCCAACTCCTGTCATCGGCTCGAGTAGCACCATGGCCGTCCGAGAACGGTTCGGGAGCGGGTTTCAGGAAGTTCAGACGGTCCAGGAAATAACTCATGAGTTGGCTCTCGTACGATGGCGGCGGCAGTTTCGCGGTGGCGACTACGAGGTGTCATTGACATACGTCAATCTTGCCGGGGTCGTCAGATGTCGGCGGGTGACGGGCGGCGTCTGTGGCTGTCGCGCACATCGACCTCGATGCTGATGCCGATTCCGGCGCAGTCGAACTGGAAGCCATCGCGGCGCGGGCGTTCGGCTGCGAACGCGAGGAAGTCGGTGTGGGGCAGGTCGATGCGCAGGTTCATCAGGTTCCCCTCGCAATGGCTGACGGGTGCCATGGCCGTCAATGTGAGCGCGCAGTGCGCGGTCGAGCCGTCCGGACAGGCCCAGTTCTGGTCGATGCGCCCTTCCTGCAGCAGACGCTCCAGATCGATCTCGGACATGCGCAGGCGCAGTTGGTCGTCGGCAAGGTTGAGCTTCATGGTGTCATTTTTTCCAGTCAGGTCGCAATCGCGATGCCGTTGAATGTCAAAGAGATTTTGCTGCGGCGCAGCAAGTGCAAGGCGGTCGTCAATGGCCACAGAGCGAGCAACCTTCGCTCCATTCGCTGTGACCATCGATGAAGTGTTCCTGCTTCCAGATCGGCGCCTGGTGCTTGACCGCTTCGATGACTTGGCGACAACCGCGGAAGGCCTCATCGCGGTGTGGCGTCCCGAAGGCGATCACCACTGCCAGGTCGCCAACCGTCAGTTCGCCCCGGGCATGGGCGACATAGCATTTGGCTATCGGCCCGAAGGCAGCGATCGCTTCGGTCGCTGTGCGCGCGAAGACGTTGAGCGCGAGCGGGTCGAACATGTCGTAATGCACTGCTACGCAGGTTCGCCCATGGCTTGCGGCACGGACGCGACCGACGAAGAGATCGATCCCGCCGAATGCGTCGTCGCAAACGAAGTCGAGGGCAGCTTTGGGGTCGAGGGGGCCGTCGTCGATGTCGACGATATGACAGGAGACGCGATTGTCGAGGTCCATGTTCAGCCTCCGCTGACCGGTGGCAGGATTGCGATCCGCCCGTCCACAGGCAGTGGGCTCCATGCCTGCAGCAAGTCTGATTCGGTAGCGATCGCCGAGGATCTGAGCAGTCCGGACGTATAGCGCGGCCAATGACCCCGGGCCCATGAGTCGAAGGCGTTGCGGAATTCGGCGACGGTGGTGATGCCCGGGAGTTCGACCTGGATTTCCGGGGCTGTGCTGAAATCGCGGAAGCGTCCGAACAGTTTTAGAGTGATCATCATGGAGGTGGTGTCTGCAGGAAGTCGTTCTCGCTGGATCGCAGCGGGAACACGGGGACAAAGATGCCTGCCGGAAGCATGGAGCCCTCCTCGGGCAGGATGACCCAGGCGTTGGCCGCCAGCAACGGAGCGGTCTTGAAGCTCTCCTGTCCCTTCAGCACCCGCACCATCAGACGCGCATCGGGCGTAAGGTGGAGGGCGGCTTTCAGGATCAGCGAAACCCCCGGTTTCTTGAGCACGTCGTCGGCAAGCGGCAGTTGGATCGGGTTCTCGGGGGAGCGACCGGTCAAGGCGCGCAGCGCCGCATCGACAAAAAACCGTGCGCCGACCGTACTGGAGACAGGATTTCCGGGTAGGCCGAAGATCAGGGTTCCGCTGTTGGTAGTTGCCAACAGCAGCGGTTTGCCTGGGCGCATCCGCAGTTTGTGGAAGCGCACCGTGGCGCCGGCGGCAACGAGCACGTCGGGGACGAAGTCGTAGCGGCCCATCGAGACCGCGCCGGTGGTCACCACCAGATCGAGTCCTTCGCGGAACCAGCGTTCGAGATGCGTAGCCAGTACGGAGGGTTCGTCCGGTAGGGTCAGACGTTCGACCACCTCGGCACCGGCCTCGGCCAGCAACCCTTCGAGATATGGACCATTGGTGTTGGCGATCTGACCCGGGCCGAGTTCGGCGCCATCGGCATCGACCAGTTCCCGTCCGGTGCATACGACCACCAGGCGCGGGCGACGATGCACGGCGACTTCGCCGATGCCGATGCCGCGCAGGACCATCAATGCCTCATCCGTCAGCCGTACTCCCGCGTCGAGCACGCGCTCGCCGTGCGCGACATCCTCACCGGTGCGACGGACATGCTGATGGCGCGTGGGGGCCTCGGCCAGCGCGATCGACAGCGGCCGGTCGTCCGCGTCGCGGGCCAGGACCGAACAGTTTTCGACCGGAATGACGGTATCCAGTCCATCCGGCATACGCGCGCCGGTCATGATGCTGCAAGCGCCGCCGGTTTGAGCCGCGGCGCCATCGCCCGCGGCCTGTTCCGCGTGAACCGGAAGGACGGTGCCGATACTCAGATCGCCCCGCCAGGACAACGCGAAGCCATCCATCGCGGCATTGTCGAATGGCGGCAGCGCGCGCGGTGCCTCGATCGGGGCAGCCAACACCCGGCCGCCAGCCTGTGCCAGCGGAATATGTTCGATGGACAAGGGAGCGCAGCAGGCTCGGATCAGTTCGAGCGCCTCGTCGATGCCGATCATCGTCTTCATGCGTGCGGTGCACCTCTCATCATCGCCAGGGCGTGCGGCAGGAGCGGTGCGAGGATGTCCAGACCCTGTACGACTGCCTTGGGACTGCCCGGTAGACAGACCACCAGCGTGCCGTCGCCGACTAGCGCGCACGAGGCGCGGCTGAGCCAGGCCAAAGGCGTATGCGCGCTGCTGGCGCCCCTGAACAACTCGGCCAGCCCCGGCACGGTGCGTGTCGCGACCATGGCCAATGCCTCCGGCGCCAGATCGCGAGGCCCGAAGCCGGTACCGCCCGTGCACAGTACCAGTGGTGTGCCGACCGCCGCTTCCTCGCGCAAGGCTGCCGCAAGGACATCGATGCCGTCGGGCAGCAAGCGCCGACGTACGGTGGCGCCCATCGTCTGCAGCGTGTCTTCCATCAGCGCACCGCTGCGATCCTCGTACAGGCCCGCCGACGCGCGGTCGCTGAGCGTGACTACCGCCACCGTTTCGCCATCCAGACGTGGGCTGGGTCTTGGCCGGTATTGCGCAGTTTCTTCTTCGGTCATGCCTGCCGGGTGGGTCCACAGGCCTTTTTTTCCGCCTTCCTTGAAAAGCAGGCGCACCGCTTCGATCGACAGTGCCGGATCGACTGGTTTGGTCAGGTCGTAGAGTGTCAGCAATGCGGCACTCGCACCGGCCAGGGCTTCCATCTCGACCCCAGTCTTGGCGGTGAGCGCCACTTCGCAGTAGACCCGGATCGCCTGACGTTCCGGCACGGGAACGCAGCGGACATCCACGTATTCGATCGACAGCGGGTGGCACAATGGCATCAGTTGGGAGGCGTGCTTCGCCCCTTGCAGGCCCGCGGCCTCCGCCATCGCCAATGCATCGCCCTTCGGGAGAGTCCTGTCGACCAGTGCCGCATATCCGACCGATCCGGCGCGCAGCTCGCCGACCGCGACCGCGCGCCTTTCGCTGGGACGTTTATGGCGGACATCCGCCATGCGAAAAGTGGAAAGGGATGCGTTCATTCAGCCACCGATGGTTGAGAGATTGGGTGTGAGGCCAGTCTCGTCTTCATGCAGACGGTGGCCGATGGCCTTGAGACCGAGTTGCGCGCGCAGCGCCGCCACCAGCCGATCGCGGTCGCCATCGTCCTGCAGCCAAGGACGCAGCGGGATTCCGACGTTCCCGAACAGACACAACCGGAGGTCGCCGGTATGGGTCACCCGCAGACGGTTGCAGCCCGCGCAGAAATCCCTGGAGTAGGGGGCGATCACGCCGATACGCCCGGCATAGTCAGGATGGGCGTATTCACGGGCCGGGCCGGCATCGGGTGCACGTTGCAGCAGGCGCCAGCCAGCGCGCTGCAGTTCGATTTCCAGCGTGTCCGCACGCTGGTGGTGGCGCTCGAAATAGGTCCGGTTATCGCCCGTTCGCATCAGCTCGATGAAGCGGACGGCGACATCGCGCTCCCGCAGATAGTCGAACCAGCGCGGCAACTGGTCGTCGTTCAATCCCCGCAGCAGGACGGCGTTGAGCTTGACCGCGGCATAACCCAGGACGCATGCCAGCTCGACGCCGCGCAGGATCTCCGGCAGGCGGTCATGGCCGGTGATGGTCCGGAAGCGTTCGGTATCCAGAGCGTCGACGCTGACATTCAGATGGGTCAGGCCGGCGTCGCGCCATCGGGCGACACGGCGATCGAGCAGGGTGCCATTGGTGGTGAGCGCGATCTTGTCGATGCCGCCGACCGTTGCGGCAGAAGCGATGATCTCCGGCAGATCGCGACGCAGGGTCGGTTCACCGCCCGTCAGTCGCAGTTTTCGCAGACCCACTGCGGAGAAGCCGCGTAGCAGGCGCGAGATTTCTTCGCGGGACAGCGAGGCCGGACGTTCAGGGCGGGCATGGAAACCGTCCGGCAGACAATAGCTGCAGCGGAAATTGCAGGCGTCGATGATGGAAAGCCGCAGGTACGGGAAGGTCCGGCCGAACCGGTCCGAAAGAACAGACACGAAGTTGTGCTCCTTTCCAATCGCGGGCGGCGCCAGCGTTTCCGCGGGTACCGGGTGGCGAGGGCCGCCACGGTCGCAAAACCATGCCGATCGGCGAAGGCGTCGCGACTCGGAGTGCAGCAGGGGCTGCAAGGCGCATGGTATGCGGAGCAACGGGGGGGCGCACATTGACGCGGGTCAAGCACAGGCTTGATCGATATGGCCGGTCCGCTTGACCTGGCTCAGGGCGCCCTTCTCGGACGTGGAACATACTGCGCGCCTGTCAGGAGGAGCCGTGCAACGCTTCGACTTCCGTCATCTGCCTTCTCCGGAGCCGCTCGATCGCGCCTTGAGTGTGGTCGAAAGGCTTGGCGCTGACCAGTGTGCGTGCGTCTTGACGCCATGCTGGCCTACGCCTTTGCTCGGCGCACTGAATGACATGGGGCTCATGTATCAGGCGCGCATGCTCGATGAAGGCGGGTGCGAGGTGATCGTCGAGGCCGCGCATGGCCCGGATTGATCCCGCCCGGCTCGATATTCGTCTGACGCTTCTGCCGTTGTATGCGGCGGTGGCATGGGTTGTGGGCGCGCTCGTCTTGGCTGGTAAGGGGGAGGCGGGTGGTGGTGCTGGACTCTGGTCCATCCTGCATGCGGTAATTTTGGGGGTGGCAGTCAATGCCGTGGCCGGGACCGGTTTGCAAATGGGATCTGCGGTTCTCGGAGTGCCACCGCCTCGTCGATCAATGTCGTGGTGGGTTGCGATCATCGCCTACAACGTCAGCCTGATCGCCATGCTGACAGCCGCTTTGGTTGAGGCGCAGACCATGCGTCGCATGGCGGCCGTCGCCACTGCTGGCGCGCTTGCGGCATGGGCGCTTCCATTGTCCGTCCGAACCTTGCGGGGATGCGGCGATCGCACTGCGCGTCTGGCCTTGGCGGCAGGCCTGGGAGGATTGGTCGTCGCGGCGGTGGTCGGTGCGGCGCGCCTCAATGGATTCGTCCTTCCGGGCGGCAAGGCGGCGCATGCCGTACTCGGGCTGGCAGGTGGACTGCTGTCGATCGTGCTTGGGGCATCGAGGGCCATTCTTCCCACATTGCTTGGCCTTTCCGTGTCCAGCGGTTTCGCGTGCCGTGGAGCGATCGGTATCTCAGTCGTGATCCTGATGGCCTGGATGACACCCTGGATGTCGGATTGGGGCATCTGGTGGCGTATGTGGGGAAGCGTGTTGCTGGCGATAGCGGTTTCAGCGCAGGTTCCGCTCTGGCGGCGCAAGACGGGCAGACAACCGACGCTGGCCTTGGCATGGATCTGTGCGTGGCTCTGCATGGTTGTCGCAGGTGGGATGATGCTTTTGTATGGCACCGAAACGGCACGACAGGCGGCGCTGCTGTTGGTGATCGTAGCGCTCATGACGGCCATGCCTACGACATTGCTTCCCATTGCCGGGTTCGTGTCCTGGTGGCGATTGCGGACCCATGTGCCTCGTGGAACGCAGGTTCCCGGTATGGGTCTCCTGCAGCCGGAAAGACTGCGTGCGGTGTGGTTGATGCTCCGGCTCTTTGCCGCTGCGGCATGGCTGGTGCTTCTGTGGCCATCGGCCCGGCCGCCGATTTTGCGCCTGGCGATAGGTTTGGAAACGGCAGCAGTGCTTGCCCTGCTTGTCGCATTTCTTGCGCCGGTCTTCAATGCCAATCGCTTTCGCCGTTCTCTTCACTTGGACCAATCGCCATGAAACGTCGAAAATTACCTCTCGTCTATTCCTGTTCAGGGTGTTCGAGCGCAGCCCAGCTCGCGAATCGGCTTGCCTTGATGCTCGATCGCGACGGCTACGCCGAAATGTCCTGCATCGCAGGCGTCGGTGGCGGTGTCCCGGGCTTGGTGAAGACAGCGTGCAGCGGTAGACCGATTCTGGCGTTGGACGGCTGCGCGATGGCCTGTGTCTCCGCTTGTCTGGCTCGGGTTGGTGTCGCTCCGAGTCGTCATGTATTGCTGTCCGATCACGGTATCCGCAAGCTCAAACACTGCGACCCGCATCCCGACGATGTGGCTCGCCTCTACATGGGTGTCGCGCTGCCGGAGGCTTTCGCATTGCGGATTTCCGTATCGCCGGAGGATGTCGATGCTGCATGAGCGATCCCCGGCGATCATCGGTCGCGTCATACGATCGGTGGAGCCGCATGCGAGCGCGCGCCAACTGTATGACTTCGAACTCGATTTCGAGTACGTTTCATGATGAACGCACCGTTCTTTTTTTTGCCGTCACGATTGACCTTGGCGCGTGCCTGGATCGATCACGTCGATGGAACCATCGTCCGATTGGCTGCTACCCGCCGACGAGCGGCGGTCTGGGCGGCCGAATCCAAACCCCCCGGCACTGGCCGGGATTTCAGCCGTGAATCCGACGTGGTGCGCCATGTTCGCACGGTAGCCCATGCTTGGGGGGTGCCCGAGAACACCGCCCAGGCGATCGCCTTGCTTCTTATCCGGGATGCCTGCTTCGTGCAGGGGCTGCCCATGGAGCCTGCCATCATGTTCGATGATTTCGAAGCCCCCGTCGCGCCCGGATGGCAACGCCGCCTTGCTGCCGTTCTTCCACCGCCTGCGCGGTGGAAGATGTTCTCTTGTCGTCTGCCGCCAGCTCTCGTGGGGCGCGTACTCGCGAAGGCTGCCGCACATGCGCTGGCGAACAGCCTCGACAAGGGGGAGTTCGCATTTCTCGAAGGGCGGCGATTGGGTATCAACGTGCATGACCTGGGCATCGCTTGGACGTTGGGACTTCGCGAGGGTCGGTTGCTCACCGTCCATGATGAGCCCGAAGCCACTGTGCGTGGAGACGTGGTTGACCTGCTCTTGATGGCGAGTCGGCTGGAGGATGCCGATACGTTGTTCTTTCAGCGTCGCCTGGTGCTGGTGGGTGACACTGCGTTGGGACTCGAAGCACGCAATGTGCTCGATCGTCTGGACTGGTCGGAGGTGCCCTTGGCGCAAAGGGTTCCCCTGCATCGCCTCGCACTGTTTCTGCGGGATATGCGGGCTCTTTCCCGAGGCGAAACAGCGTCTCGACGCGATCAGTCGATAGGCCCGGGTCCCCGGCCGGGCGCGCCTTGCCAATAGCCCATCTGGTTGGTTTCATGTGATGGCGGAGTTCCCGCGCCGATCGCGGCGCGCCAGCGTTCGACTGCCGCCAGTGTCATTTCGGGCGCCTGGGGAACGATTCTCAGGACGTCGACTCCCAACGAGATCAGGTCAGGCCAGGCAGTGGCGAGATCGATGGGTGCATCGCCCTGGATCTGGATGCCGTTGATGCGGAGGAATGCTTCGCCTTCGCGCGTCGCGAGCGGCAACCCATCCGGAAACTCTATGCAGCGGAAACCGCACTCATCCTTGGCGATGTCCAGGGCGCGTGCAGTGAAGCAACGTGCCGAATAGGCAAGGCCTTGGCGGCCCCAGACGTGAATTTCGAGCGCTGGAAGCTTCCAGCCACGATCGAGGAAGCCACGGCGCAGTTCTTCGAGCTGGGCGCCGCCGATTTCAACGCCCGGGACCCATCGTTCCAGGCCATCCTCCTGCAGCATCCGCAACGTTTCGTGATTGTAGACGTTTAGCGTCGGACCGCCGACAAAGCTGCGTTTCTTATCGCGGCAAACCTGCACAGCAGAGAGATCGTTAGCCTCAATCAGGAATCGGTCATCTTCTACCAGACGACGTAGCGCGCTGGCTTCCGATTCAGCCTCGATGAGCGCAAGAGAGGACAGAACGACGGTCTTGCCTGCATCGGCGAGGCGCTTGGCCACTGTCAGCCAGTCGGCGGTGCGCAGTTCCCGTCGTTTGCTGCAGACCATTTCTCCGATGTAGACGATATCGATCGGCCACGTCGTTACCGAGTCGTAGAATGCATGGACTCTCGCGCGTGGCCAGAAGTAGGGTAGAGGGGCAAGGCTGAGTTCCATGGTTCAATGCCAAGCGCGATGATAGGGGCCGAGAGTGGTTTGATGGCCCTCGGCATGCTTGCCCAGCGCGGCCATCCAGTCCTCCCGGCATCGCCACGATTCCGGTGAGGCCAGAAGGCAATCGATGGCGCGACGCCACGTCGCGGTGACCTGGCTGATGTACGCCGCACCTCTTTGACGTCCTTCGATCTTCAATGCCACCACGCCAGCGGTCTGCAATCGTGGAAGGATCGGAAGCGTGTTGAGGCTTGTGGGTTCTTCGAGTGCATGGAAGACCTCACCGCGGACCTCGAATCGCCCTTTGCATACAGTGGGGTAACCTGCGGGTTCATCGGCAGAAAACCGGTCGATCAACACGCCGTTCAGGCGTACGCTGCGACCGCCGTCGGCATGTTCTTCCCACCGAACGAAATGCGCTGGCGAGCAAACGCCGTGACGGTTCGGCGATGCGGCCGTCACATAGCTGGAGAGCTGGCAGCGGCCTTCGACCATGATGCAGAGACTGCCGAAAGCGAATGCTTCCAGTGGCACCGGAGAAGCGGCGCAGACCCGTTCGACCTGCGTCAGCGAAAGTACGCGCGGTAAAACCGCGCGGGAAATGCCGAAACGATCGTGCATGTAGCGAAGCGCGGGCGCTGTGGTCGCTGAGCCTTGGACCGACAGATGGCGAGGCAGGTCGGGGTGACGATTGGCAGCGTAGTCGAGTACTGCCATGTCGGCGGCGATGATGGCATGGGCGCCAAGATCGGCAGCGCGATCGACTGCTCGTTGCCAGTGCGAGAGACGGGATGTCTCCGGATAGGTGTTCAAAGCGATGAATATTTTACGGCCACGTTCGCGCGCAGCGCGAATTCCCGTGGCGATCTCTGCGTACGTGAAGTTGAGTCCCGGGAACGACCGCGCGTTTGTCTGGTCGCGGAAACCGACATAAATGGCGTCTGCGCCGGCATCGAGCGCGGCGTGGAGGGCTGGAAGATTGCCGGCAGGGCATACTAGTTCCACGGGATTCCTCGCTTCATATCGTCTTGATTCGATGGTTTGCAGATAGCGTCGCCCAGAGATGAGTCATTCGCTGCTCGACGGATGGGTCTGGACGGATCGGACGGCTCCAGCCGCGTCGCGACTCGGATGGCCCTTTGCAGGTGGCATCGAATCCGATCTTTCCGCCGAGGTTCGGCTCAGGACTGGAAAAGTCGAGGTAGTCGACTGGCGAGCGCTCGACGATCAGCGTGTCGCGTGCGGGATCGGCGCGGGTGGCCAATGCCCACAGTACGTCTCCCCAGTCGCGAACGTCGATGTCGTCATCGACAACGATGAGGTACTTCGTATAGGTGAATTGGCGGAGATGACTCCAGATTCCCATCATCATGCGTTGGGCATGGCCGGGATATTGTTTCCGTATCGAGACCACCGCGATGCGATACGAGCAGGCCGCCGGTGGCAGATGGAAATCGACGATCTCGGGAAATGCACGCTGAAGCAGCGGCACGAATACTTCGTTGAGCGCCATCGCCATTACCGAAGGTTCATCGTGTGGGGAGCGCCCCATGTAGCTGCCGTGATAAATGGCATCGGCGCGCAGCCGCATGGTCTCCACCGTGAACACGGGAAAGAGACTTTGAGCGTTGTAATGACCGGTGTGGTCGCCGAAAGGTCCTTCCAGCGCTTCGTCTCCTGGATGGATGAATCCCTCCAGCACGATCTCGGCGCCAGCGGGAGCATCCAGTCCCGTTTGGGCACTGCGCCATACCCGGGTTCGGTCGCCGCGCAACAAGCCGGCGAATTCATATTCGCTGACCGTATCGGGGACCGGTGTTACAGCGGCTAGCAGAGTCGCCGGATCCACGCCGATGCTGACCAGCACCGGAAACGGTTCGTGGCCCCGGTCGGTGCGCCAGTCTGCAAAATCGAGAGCGCCGCCGCGATGCGGGAGCCAGCGCATGATGAGACGGCGGGGGGCGATCGGCTGCTGTCGATAGATGGCAATGTTTTGTCTCTTTTGCCTCGTCCCACGGGTTGTGACGAGACCGAGCGTCACCAATGGGCCGGCATCCTCTGGCCAACACGTCTGAATCGGTAGGCGAGTGAGATCTATCTCATCGCCTTTCAGTATGATGTGGTTGAAAGCGGCCTCGTTGACCCGTTTCGGCATCACATGCGCGAGTTGACCGAGTTCTGGCCATTGTGCCAGCGCCTCACGCAGGGAACCCGGCAAGCGCGGTTCGCGCAGCGAAGCCAACAATTCCCCAAGTTCGCGCAGCGAAGCGAGTGGCCGGTCCTTCAGTGCGGCTTCGATGCGTCGCTGGTGACCGAACAGGTTGCCGAGCATCGCATGGGAAGATGCCCGGATATTCGAAAGCAGAAGCGCCGGACCCTCCTCTCGCAGAGCATGACGACACAGTGCAGTAGTCTCCTGGACAGAGTCCAACTCGGTGTGTATGCGAAGCAGGTCGCCCGACAGTTCGAGGCGTCGTAGAAAGGTGCGTAGGTCATGCATGGCAGTGCAGGGTAGGCATGAACCAGCGTTCGGAAACGCGGTATCCGCCATCGATCATTGCCAGTCGAGACGCCTGCTGGATTTGACGGATATGCTTTTGGTCGATGGTCATGCGGCGATCAGCCAGGACGTCCGTCAACACGAGGTGTCAGATAGATCCAGAGATTTCTGGACACCCACGGGAGGAAGGCGATCAACCAGCCAGCGGCGCTGATCGTCCACCAGGTGTGAGGATTGGGGGCCAGGTCGGCGGCGAGCCGTATCACCGCGACCGTATTCATGCCGATGAAAGCGAATGCGGCAAGTGGGCCGAGCACCAGCGGGCGACCCGAATGCCCGGCCGTCACGCGCGTGACCATCGCCACGAGCAACGTACCGAAACAGCCGACCGCGAGCGCGTGCAACGGTACGCGTCCCAGGCCTGTGCCAAGGTTCAGCCCCTGGATGAACCCATCGCAGGCATACAAGAACATCGCCAGCGGCCACCACGACAGGCCGATGAACAGCACCATCAGCAAGGGTGGCATCTTGCCGCGCGGCCACCAGCGGTACAGCACGACAGCTCCCAGCAACGCGAGGCCGATATCCGCGGCTCCGCGCAGCAAAGGAAAATCGATCAGTTCGGCGAATACATGCAAGAGCGTCAGCGCCCACAGCGCGTGGAGGATCCAGACCGGACGCCAAGGTCTATACCCCTTGATCACGCTGCTGGCGAAGAACGGGAAGACGCGGTGTGCGACGGTGATGTAAATCGGCATCAGGACGCCGACGCTGCCGTTCGTCGCCATCTTCTGCAACCACCACGGCGAACCGCCATGCAGCCAGATGCCGAAGGCGAGCACGCCACACAGCCCGAGGAGAAGAGCCCCAAAGGCCGAACGCGCGTGGAGGTCCGGCTGTTTCGCCTCGATCAGCCATCGCGCGAGGACCGCCATCGCGCCCAGCCAGCCGGCGCTGGTATATATCCAGCCGAAGTAAAGCAGAAGTGATGAACCTGTGAATGCGGCAGCGAGCATCGTCGCCTGCCCGGTCAGCAGACCAAGGCCGACTGGCAAATAGTGCCAGCGCTTGGCTTCTCCAAGCGCCATCCAGCGTGGGAACACCGTCAGCAGAAACCCGAAAATAAAGGCGGGCAGCACCTGATATTGCATCAGGAACGCGTGCAGCCACATCGGCGGAAGTCGTGGCTGTACAGCCGTGGAAAAGCCCGATAGGTGCGCGAACCACCACGCCATCGCGGCGATTACATTGACGGCGCCGATGAAGAACATGACCCGGTGAGGTGCTGCCGTGAGCTGCAGCGTATCGGAGCCGCGAAGTAGGGAGGCCATGACGATGCGGTGGCTGGAGACCTCCGAAGGCTACAGCTTGCAGCAGGATCTGCCTCTGATCTGGGTCAACTGCTTGGCAGTTTATTTAAGCGAGGCAGACGACGGGTGCTCCACGGAACAGGTGGGGGCGATCCGGTAACGACGGCACAAACGGCGCCCTTCCTGCCATAAAGAAAGCAGGGGGAGGGGATTCATGAATGTGTTTCAGTTGAAGAACTGAAGCGGTTCGCCGCCGATTCTGGCCAGCAACAGGAAAGTGCAGACCAGGACGGAGTTGATCGTCCAGCCAATGGTGAGCACGCGGGCCATATGACCCCAATCTGCACGTTTCACGTTTCCGGCGTTGAGCCAGATGGCTCGCATGATCCAGGCGGTATAGGCGATGAAAGCGATCGTGCCGACAATGAAAGCGGCTGGTGGCAGCCGCTGATAGACCATGAGCAGGGCAAAGAACAGAACGTGGCTAATCAGCACACCGTCGATCCAAAACACGTGGGAGAGTTGGCGATGGCCGGGCACGCTGTCGTCGAAATACACTCTCAACATGGCACATTCCTCGATCGTTTTTTGGCGGGCTTGCGTGATGGCGGTCTGTTGTCAGGCTCGATTGTGTACGTCATTGTGACGATCCTACGCCTGCCGGACGAGCAGCACAATGTGCCCTTCTTGACAAGGTCGATGGTGCGGTGATCGCGCCAGCGTTGCGCCATCCCCGTTTGAATTCCGTTCTTCACTTTCCGCCGAGTGCTAGAAAATGTGGTCAGACGAATGCCGTCGACAACCAGTGCCGCCGCCGACCAGCCACGGCTGTCCACGGCTCTCTGGCAGGCATGTTGCGCCGCAGCATGATTCTTCGGCGTGCGACGACTCGACGCTATAAACCGCAGACAGCACGATGGCCGTCACCGCTGACTTGATACCGTAGAACAGATTGGCATGTTCGATTGGCTGGTACGGTCAGGTGGACCGACCAGGGTTTTGTAGACACTCAGTCGCCGCTCTGCGCGTATTGCCTCTCGAACTCTACCGGTGACAATCCGCCAGCGGAACCATGCCGGCGGATCGGGTTGTAGAACATCTCGATGTAGTCGAATACGTCTGATGCCGCTGTGGCTCGTGTCGGATAGATCCGCCGCTTGATCCGCTCCTTCTTCAGGGCGCTGAAGAAGCTCTCGGCCACAGCGTAGTCGTGACAGTTCCCACGACGGCTCATGCTCGGCACCATCCGGTGCGCTTTCAGGAACGACTGCCAATCGCCGCTGGTGAATTGACAGCCCTGGTCGGAGTGCACCATCACGCCCGGGCTAGGCTTGCACCGCCACGCCGCTGCCACCAGCGCTTGCAGCATCAGGTCACTGGTCATCGTCGGCGCCGTGGCCCAGCCGACGATCTGGCGCGAGTAAAGATCCATCACCACCGTCTAGGAACAGCCAGCCCTCGTAAGTACGGATGCCGCTGGCGGGATTCGGGCGCGTCCCAGCGCCAACTCTGGCGGGGTTCTGGCCGGTCGTGAGGCGCTATCGGTGGGTGCGTCTCCGCCGCTCATCCGTGATGACCGTCGCGGAGTCGCGATGACGACCATTCGCGACCGTCTGTCGCAGGGTTCACCGGAGGGGCTCTGGCCCTTTCTGGCCTCGCCGTTCAGGCTCAGAAGTGGCGATACCGCCGGTTGCGCGACCGCTGTAATCGAATCGACGCGCCACACCATAGCCCCTCTCGCGCGCCGTCTCCAGCGCGATGTTGGCGACCACGCCTTCGAGTTGCTGGATCCGCGCCTGCACCTGATACGGGGCGAGGTACTGGAGTTCGACGCCGCTGCGTTGCAGCATCCACCGGGAACGCCTGCCGCGCCGTGCGCTTGCCGGCGTCGGACAGTTTTGGAATCCGTGTTCGCACGTTTCGTCTCAAGCCTGCCATCTTGGCGAGGTCGCCGGTGAAGCCGCTAAGCGGTGACGGCGACGACGACACTGATCCGAGCCGGTTACAACGCGCCGAAGGTGGCGGTTCGAGGGTCGAAACCGCCGAAGATGCGAACTCCATGCAACCGCCACCTTTGCGAACCGCGCCCGCGCGTGCTTTGGTCGGGCGATGCCGATGGTGCCGTCAAGCGCCAGGTTGCCCCGGAAACTGGGAAGACGCCCAACGGATGACGCGCATTGTGATCCGAGTTGACTTGAGTCAATCGCTCCGGGTGGACGCAGAAGCGCGGGATGCTAGAATGCGAATGCGAACCATTCTCGTTTATAAGCAATACCCATACTTGTCAACTCCGAGGGTCTTCTCATGTCCTGTCTTCCCATGCCGGGTCGCCCGGTGACGCTCGTTCGGGCGGTGCGTCTTGCCCTTTTTGGATTACCGCTTGTCGCAGGGCTGCAGGGCTACAGCCCCCACACCCTAGCGGATGACGCCGCAGAATCTGCCGAAACCCTGGACCGGGTAACGGTCGTTGGTCAAAAACAGACCTATCAGGTCCAACGCACGTCCACGGCAACCAGGACCGACACTCCGCTGCGCGATGTGCCGCAGTCGGTCACCGTGATCACCGAAGACCTGATCCAGGATCAGGCGATGCAGGGCATGGCCGATGTCGTGCGCTACGTGCCTGGCGTGCAGATGGCGCAGGGGGAAGGGCATCGCGATGCCCCGATCCTGCGCGGCAATACATCGACCGCCGACTTCTTCGTCAATGGTGTGCGTGACGATGTTCAGTATTTCCGCGACCTCTACAACGTCGATCGGGTCGAAGTGCTCAAGGGACCCAGCGGCATGGTCTTCGGCCGTGGTGGCTCGGGTGGTCTGATCAATCGTGTCACCAAACAGGCGGACTGGTCGCAGACCAGGGGCCTGAATGTCACCGTGGGCTCGTGGGACAATCGTCGTCTGACCGGCGATGTCGGCTACGCCATGAGCGATGCGGCGGCGTTTCGTGTGACCGGCTTGTACGAGGATTCGAACAGCTATCGCGACTACGGGCATGTCGAGCGCTGGGCGGTCAATCCGACGCTGGCCTTTCGTGCTGGCGATGCCACGACCTTCACCTTCGGGTACGAGCATTTCGAGGACGACCGTACGGTCGACCGCGGCATCCCGTCGTTCCTGGGCAAACCCCTGTCGATCGATCGGTCCACTTTCTTCGGTCAACCCGACTCCAGCTACGCCTATGCGCGTGTGGATGCATTCACGTCGACGATCAGCCATACGTTCGGCAACGGCGCCAAGCTGGTCAATCAGACGCGCTATGCCGATTACGACAAGTTCTACCAGAACGTATTCCCCGGCGCCTACAACGCCGCGACCAACCGGGTCAGCATCTCCGCCTACAACAATCTGACCGGGCGAAAGAACCTGCTGAACCAGACCGACCTGACCTTCTCGACGAAAACCGGAAGCATCGATCACGCGCTTCTGGTGGGGGTGGAACTCAACCGGCAGGAAACAGAAAACTTCCGCCAGACGGGCTATTTCACCAATGTGGGCGTCAATGCGACCTCCGACACGGTGACGCTCCCCAACACGATCTACACCGGTCCCGTCGTATTCCGGCAAAGCGCGACCGATACGGACAACCGCAGCATCGCGAAAACCGCCGCATTCTACGCCCAGGACCAGATCGAGTTCTCGTCGCAGTGGCAGGCCATCGTGGGTGTCCGATATGACCGTTTCGACGCGTCGCTCGTGAATCATCGCAATGGCAGCAGGTTGTCCAGTTCGGATGGTCTGGTATCGCCTCGGGTCGGCCTGATATACAAGCCGCAGGAGGATCTCTCGTTCTATGCGAGTTACACCGTCGCGCACGTACCGCGTGCGGGCGAGCAATTGGCGTCGTTGACCGCCGGCAATCGCGCCTTGGACCCGGAGAAATTCACCAATCGCGAGTTGGGTCTGAAATGGGATATCAGCGATCGCTTGTCGGCAACGGCGGCAGCGTATCGTCTGGATCGTACGAACGTCGCCATCACCAACCCGAACAACCCGACGCAATCGCTGCTGGTCGATGGTCAGCGCGTCCAAGGACTCGAACTGGGCATTGCCGGCCAGCTGACCGACCAATGGGAGGTCATGGCGGGATATGCCTATCAGGACAGCGAAGTCCAGGTCCCGGGTGCGCAGAACGGCAATGCGCTGGGGCAGGTGCCCAAGAACGCCGTCTCGCTGTGGAACCGCTACGATTTCACGCCGCAATGGGGCGTGGGACTGGGCGCCATCCATCAGGATGCGGTATACGTCTCCACGGACAATGCCGTCACGCTGCCCGGCTTCACCCGGCTCGATGCCGCTGTGTTCTACACCATCAACGCGAACGTACGGCTGCAGTTGAATGTGGAGAATCTGTTCGATGAGGCGTATTTCGCTTCCGCGCACAGCAACACCAACATCCTGCCCGGATCGCCGCGCGCGATGCGTCTCGGGATGAACTTCCGGTTCTGATTCGGGTTCGGCACGTCGTGGTCCGAGCGACGACAGTGAAGCGTGTCGGTCTCATGGGCGGTCCACTCATGCGGGCAGCCCATACCCGCCTGCCGTATGCAACGTCCTGCGCAACGCATCAGCGACGTCTCTGTCCGCATCATTTGAGGGATCCGAGATGAAGTCGAGACAATGGACGTTTCTGGGCCTTGTCGCGCTTGTCGCATCCTTGCCGGTGGCGTGTACGCAGTCCATGGCACAGGAGCAGGCGGCTGCCTGTGCGCTGGACGACGCTGCATTCCTGAAACGTCACTTCGGCTTCGCGCCACCTTCGCCACCTTCGTCGGGCGGACGCGCCGCTCGCTGTCGGGTGTGTCGGACTGTGATCGGAATGACGAAGGGATCGGCCCCGGTCCTGCGCGTCGTCGCCTGACGGCCAGCCACTGCGCGGACCATCCGCCCTCTGCGAGCAATCGTGTACAGATGCAAACAGAGCGAAAAACACCGAAGTCATTCGCGCGCGCGCGGAACGGTTAGGTCGGGGGCACCACAGGGGGGGCGCGGATCGGCGTGGCGGGCATGCGCCGTGCTCCGGGGTGTCCCGTCGCTACGCCGTAGCGACGGCGTCGTTGGTCGTAGCTACGCCGTCGTTCGGCGTCATCGCACTGCCGTTCGCTGTCGTTCATCGCGAACGCGACTCCGGCAGGCCGTTCGATCAGCCTTGCGGATCAGCGTCTGCCTGCTGCGGCGGATTCGCCTCCTGAAACTGCCGCAGGTTCGCCAAGGCACGCTCTTTGCCTTCCTCCGTGCGCGGGCCGGTGCTGCATCCGCCGTGCCACTTGCATCGCTTCTTGCCCGGCACACAGGGTGCTTGGCAGGGCTGCCCGTCGCTGCGTCGCCGTGCGCCACACCGTTCCCGAAGTCGAAGCAGTCGCCTTTCGGTCATCCAACTCACAGGAACCTCCCACCGCTGGAAAGCCCCTTGAAGCGATAGAAGAAGCAACAGAACAAGAGCACCCCCTTGGTAAACTATAAAGGTGTCCGCATAGCGCCCACGTTGGCGAAAATTTCATCGCCTGACTGGTTCACATAGCGGCCATCTGGCGACTTTTTGACCGTTTTCGGCCCCTCCGACGAGGCGATTGGTTCACATAGCGCCCACATTGGTTCGCATAGCGCCCACGGATTTTGTTTTTTGCCAGCGGTTGCTCGCCGACTTCTCCGGGCCGACCTCCAGCCACTTGCCTTCGCACTCGTCGATCGGCCACCAGGACACCGCATGCAGCGCGCAGCGGTTACGCCCGCCATGCCGGGTGCAGATCAACCAACCGTTGTCCAGGAGCGCGGCCAGGGCTTTGCGGGCGGTGCCGTTGCTGTGCCATCCCCGTAGGCGAAGCTGGGACCAGGTACAACTCAGGTCGCCGTTGTTATAGCCGTTGTACTGCCCGGCGACCTCGATCAGCAGCTTCGCCTCCCAGCCTCCCAGCGCGCCGAACTCCTGCGAGCGGAACACGTAGTGCGGGATACCCAGGTACGTCGCGGCGCTGCGGCCAGTCTGCTTGCGTCGTCGGGTCGCCGAGTGTGCCATCGTGGGCCTCGCTTACCGCTCGGCCGGAGAGGCCGAGCGAGGGGTGTCCGTCGTGGACAGCGGACGCGCCCACACGCCGCCGATGAGATCGCGCACGGCCGCGACGAACTTCAGCCCCGTCGGCCGTATGTGGAACGACACCAGATCGCCGTGGCCGCAGCCGGCACCAAAACGCCAGAGCCCGCG
>JAFLDC010000069.1 GCA_017302775.1 Sphingomonadales bacterium | reverse complement strand
GGTCCCGACCGACGGCCCACGCTGCCGGGCATCGGCGTGGGCCCCACGGGCCGCTTGACGAACGACATCGCCAGCGCGCGGTCGGGCGACATGCGGTCGAAGTGCGAGATGGACCGGATGATGCTGTCGATGATCGACAACGACAGCGAGTTCCGCGCGCTGCTGAGCAAGGCCAACCGCTCGAACGTGACGTTCTACCCGGTCGATCCCCGCGGCCTGCCGGTGTTCGACACCAGCATCGAGGGCGAGATCGGGCAGCCCGCCATGATGGGCATGTCGCCGGCAGCCGACCAGTCGCAGTTGCGCCAGCGCATCACATCGCTGCAGGTGATGGCGGCCGAGACCGACGGCATCGCGGTGGTCAACAGCAACGACATCGAGCGCGGCCTCTCGCGCATCGTCGCCGACGTCGGGTCGTACTACCTGCTCGGGTACTACTCGTCGAACGACAAGTTCGACGGAAGGTTCCGGACAATCAAGGTGCGCGTCAAACGTCCGGGTGTCGACGTGCGCGCGCGCAAACTGGGCTGCTCGTCCGGTGAGCTGCTCGCCAGGGCCCAGGCCGACATTGAGGACACGATTGGCCGTTATTCGTTGGGGTTCGGTGAACTCGGCCGCTGCGACGACACCTATTGCGAGTTCATTGCCGAGTTTTTCGACAAGGCGCTGGACGCCGGGCTTTGCGAGATAGCCGAGAGCATTGCGGCGATCGACCCGGCGTCCGGGGCCTATCTGAACGGACCGGAACTGCCCGGATACTGCAGCCGCTGCCTCACACCGGCCTGCGAGACCATCTGTGAATCGTGCGGCGAGCCGAATTCGGGATATGATCTGCTTGACCCCGGACTCGGCGGGCCGGTCTCGTTCCGGAAGGAAGAGCGGCTGGTGGTCGATCTTGAGCGTTTTCGCGGCGGGTTGACCGATTGGCTGAACAGCTGCGACATCCAGTGCCCAAAGTTGCGGGCCAACCTGCAATTCTGGCTCGGCAGGCCACTGGGTCGTAGAGCTCTTTCCAGACAGGGCTGCGAACGGGGGGTCCGGGCACCGCTTGGCCTGCCAGGCCAGACGATCGACCCTTGGGCGGAAATGTACCCCGGCCATTTCCATCACCTTGCGGCGAAGGCCGGGCGCATTGCACCGGGCGACCGGTACTTGCAGTTTCTTGGTTTCGACAACGGCTATTTCTATACGATTCTGCATGGCGTGCTTGCTGTTGTGGGCCGGCAATGCGGCTATGACTGGCCGCGACCGGATGCGCTGGTCGTCAATCGCTTTTACAACCTGGGTAATTCAAAGTTCTCGACCAGCCAGGGCCATGCGATCTGGGCCAATGACTTCGCGGAAAAGCACGATACGGACCTGATCCGGTTCTACCTTGCGCTGCACGGACCGGAATTTGACGAAGCGTCATTCGTTGAGGAACTGGCGGCGGACTCGATCGCCAGGATTGCCGGTGTCATCGACCGGATTGCAGGGGCGTATAACCATTGGGACAAGCGTGACGGCAGCCAGGCCGACAGCCCCTATCGCGGGCTGGCAGCGCCGGGCCCGATCACCGGACTGTCGATGAAGTCCCTGGCCCGGCGCGCGCTTTCCAAACTGGACCTGTTGGACGCCATGCTAAGGCAGGGCCGCGCGGTGGAAGTCGCTGCTCTGGCTCCGGACCTGTTCACCGGCGATCTCGCCCCGATAATGCCGCGATTCAGCGCGCAAGCGCGCAGACATCTGCCCGAAAGGCTACCGAGCATCGGCGTGGCTGAGGAGCTTGTCGCAGCCGAATGCATGGCATGAACGATCAACCCGCAATCAAAACCGAAGAGGTGCGCAAACACAGCGGCTCAATTCTTCAGACAGCAAAAAATGCACGTGTCCTTTGGGAAATCTGAAATGGCGGAAAGTCGAAGTTTCATTGCCGGCATCGGGTTTGGTCCGTCCAACATCGCCCTGGCGGTTGCGATGCGGGATTTGGGCTTCGACCAGAGCGCCCGGTTCTTCGAAAAAGCGCCGAGCGAGCAATGGCAACATCACATGCTGCTGAGCGGCAGCGATATCCAACACAATCCGCTCCGCGATTTCTCAACCCCGGTGAATCCGATGGGGTTCTTCACCTTCGCGAACTACCTGAAGGAGAAAAACAAGTTTTTCGAATATCTTAACCTGGGCCTAACCTATGCTTACCGGCTTGAGTTCGCCGACTATGTAACCTGGGTCCGATCGCATTTCGAGGAATGGATCGAGCCGTCGTGTGTTGAGCGCCTGGAACGGACCACTGGAAGCAGTCCGGAATGGAAGATCACCCTGGCAACCGGCGATTGTCATTTCGCGAAGGTTGCGATTGTCGGCACCGGTCGCGCGCGCCGGATCCCGAAAGTGCCCGGGGTGGAGGGCAATCGTGCGGTAATCCACCTGAGTGACTATCTGGCTCACGTTTCAGACCGGCAACGGACCGATCCGATCATCATCGTCGGAGCTTCGCAAAGCGCCGCGGAAATTGCGATCGACCTGCTGCGCCGTGGTTTTTCGAACCTGTATCTGGTGCATCGATCCTTCTCGCTGCAGCTTAAGGACACCTCGCCGTTCAGCGATCATGTCTACTTTCCGGAGTTCACGGATTACTACTACAGCCTGCCACCCGCAGCGCGGGCGGAGATCGGCAGGGAGCTGCGCCGCACGAACTATTCGTCCGTAGACAAGGATGTTCTCGATGACCTGTACCGGCTGCGTTATCAGGCGGGTCTGGCTGGCGAACAGCCCTTGCGGATTCTCAACAATCACGAGCTGGTCGAATTTACGTCGACCGGCGCCGGTCACGCGCTCCGGATCAGGGAGCGGTATCTTGGCACCGAGCAGACCATTCCATTTGCATTGACCGTTTTCGCTACAGGTTTCCTGGATATGGGTGCTGATGGTCCTGATGCCATTCCGGCTCCTTTGCGGGATCTCACCGCCGATTTGATCACCGATGCGGGAGGGATCGATGTTTCGAGAAACTACCGGGTCAACTTCGCACGCGGCGGATCCTATCCACCCCTGTTCCTGAACGGGCTTTGCGAAAATTCCCACGGACTGGGCGACGCGGGCTCGTTCAGTCTGGTCTCGATCCGGGCACGCGACATCCTCTCAGCAATACAGGACCTGGCATGACGAAGCTCGACCGCGTCGGACCGGACCAGCGCAGTCCGCTTGGCTCCCCAGGGCACACAAGTGATCTGGCCATTTTCGAACTCTTCGAATCCGAAGTGCGGACCTATTGCCGCAGCTTTCCCGACGTGTTCGAGCGGGCTCAGGGGTCATGGCTGGAAACGGTCGACGGACGCCGTATCCTCGACCTGCTGTCGGGTGCAGGGAGCCTCAACTACGGGCACAACAACCCGGCCATCATGGCGGCGGTTTTTGCTCATCTGCGCCAGGGCGGCATCGTTCATTCGCTCGATCTCCACACCGTCGAGAAGGGGCGGTTCATCGAAGCCTTCGCCAGGTTCATCCTGAAGCCCCGGGGATTGCACCACAAGCTGCAGTTTCCCGGGCCGACCGGAACGAACGCGGTTGAGGCAAGCTTCAAGATCGCCCGGCGCAAGACCGGTCGGCAAACCATTGCCGCGTTTCATCGCGGATTTCACGGCATGACCCTGGGCGCGCTGGCGGCGACGACAAACGTGCGTTCACGGTCCTTTGCTGGCGTGCCGCTGGATCATGTCGAGTTCTGGCCCTACGACGGCGATGATCAACAGCCGGTCGGTTCGGTCCAAGCGATCGCCGACCGGCTTGAAACGTGCCGGGATGAAGACAAGCCTGCCGCCGCGATCCTCGAAGTGGTTCAGGGCGAGGGTGGACTGCGCGGCGTATCGCCGGAATGGTTGCAGGCCTTGTCGGCCTTGCTCCGCTCGCATGGGGTTCTGCTCATCGTCGACGATATCCAGGCCGGCTGTGGCCGCATGGGCAAATTCTTCAGTTTCGAGCAGGCAGAAATCGTTCCCGATATCGTCCTGCTCTCGAAATCGCTGAGCGGCTTTGGCACCCCGTTTTCGTTGGTTCTGCTCGCGCCCGACCTCGACGTCTGGGAACCGGGTGCGCATAACGGAACCTTCAGAGGCAACAATCTTGCCTTCGTCGGAGCTCGCGCTGCGCTCGAGTCCTATTGGCAAGACGACCGGTTCGCCAGCCGCGTGCGCGCCACTGCCGAGTATCTGGACGAACGACTCGCGGTGATCGGGTCGCTGGCGTCCGGGCTGGAACTGAGGGGGCGCGGGCTGATGCGCGGCATCGAGTTCCCCTCCGGTGAAACAGCCGGACGGGTATCCGCCGAACTCTACCGCGGCGGGATTATGGCCGAAACATGCGGTCCGCAATCACGGACCCTCAAGTTGCTCCCGGCGCTCAACATCGCAACCGGCGATCTCACGCGGGCGTGTGACGCGCTGGAACAGATCATCCGCAGGATTTCATGACGATCGGCAGTCTGCCCGCAGCTCAGCAGTGCCGCGCAGGCAAAGGGAAGAGGACCACGATGATATGACCGAAGCGGTATCGCTCTACTGCGTAAACGGACTGCGCGATGATCCAACCGACTGGCTTGGACCGCTGCTGGACCAATTTGCCGCGGAGAACGGGGTGAAAGTGCAGTGCCGCGAGGGGCATTCGCGCGCGACGGTGCAAAGCCTGATTGATGAGCGCGAAGCGCCCAAGGCGGATGTCGTCATTACCTTGCCGCCGTTCGTCCACATGGCTGAAGCAGAGGGCTTGCTGACCCCGACGGCGCCCGCACCGCTGCGTGACCAGAGCGGTGCGTTTCACTTGCTGGTGCGGGATTTTCCGTGCCTGATTGCACACGCCGATGATCCAGCCCTTGTCCCGAACGGCTACGAAGACTTGCTGGATGACCGCTTCAAAGGCCGAATCCAGTATTCCAAGCCAGGCTGGTCCGGCGCCGGTACGGCCCTGTTGCTGCAGTGCTTCAAGGCGTTCGGCGGCAAACAGGGCGGCATTGAATTTCTTCGCAAGCTGCAACGCAACTGCCAGCCGCCATGTGCGCATACGCAGGGCCTGGAAGAAGAGATCAATTCTGGCCGGTTGCTTGTCGCCAATGGCGATCTGCAGACCAACCTGCCGCAAATGAGCGATTTTCCCAATCTGCACCCGTTCCTGCCGGCAGCACCGGACGGCAAGCGGTATATCTTTGAATTTTCCTATTACATTGGCCTGGTCGCTGGCGGCCCGAACCCGCAGGCCGGCAAGAAGCTGATTGATTTCCTGCTTGGCGATCAGGCGCAGCGCAGCGTCAGCACGATCGCCCAGGGCCTGCCCGGACGCAAGGATGTGGTGGCCGACGATCCGTTGTTCCGGCGCATGACCGAGATGGTCAATGGTGCCGAGCTGTGGGAACCGGACTGGCTTGATATCATCGCGAACCTCGACGCCGATGTTGCATGGTATTCGAACGCGGTATTGAACGATGCATGACGGCCAAGCCGGCCAGACTGGGGCCGGCGTCTGGGGCAGTTTCTTTTCCCCCATCGAGCGGGATTTCCTGATCGCATTCTGCGACCGCCTGATCCCGGATTCGGCTTTTGGCCCCGGCGCGATCAGAACCGGCGTTCCGCAGTTCATCGATCGCCACATGGCTTCGCCATATGCGCGGGGCGAACTGTGGTATCGTCAGGGACCCTTTTGCGAGGCACCTCGCCTGCTCGGTTACCAGGGGCCGCTTACGCTGTGCGAAATACTGCGCGAAGGAATTCGCGCATCGGACGAATACTGCCAGCGCAGCTTCGGTCGCCGATTTCCCGAGCTGTCGCTACCCGAAAGGGAGACCGTGATGCGCCAGATCGAAGATGGCGAGATAGAATTCGCGGCGATCGAGTCCTCCCGCTTTTTCGCCATGCTGCTGGCGGAGACGCGGATCGGCTATTTCTCAGACCCCGTTCATGGCTCCAATGCGGACATGGCGAGCTGGCGGATGATCGGCTATCCAGGCTACCCCGCAGACTATCGGGAGGCCATTCGCGAACGGATCGAACCATACGATTCCCGGCCGAGAAGTGTCTCAGAGGCGGGGCGGTGATGGCAACACCTTCCAGGGAATTCGATGCGATCGTCGTCGGTTTGGGGTGGACCGGCAGCATCATTGCCAAGGAACTCGCCGATGCGGGATTGTCGGTTCTGGCGTTCGAACGAGGACCTGACCGGCGCTCGTTCTTGGGCCGACGAAACCACGAGCGCACGGATGAGCTGTCCGGATCGGTGCATCGCAAATATGTGCAATCGCTTGCCGACGAAACCTTTACCGTCCGTCATACCTCGGGCGCGACAGCGGTTCCATACCGGCAGATCGGATCGTTCAAACCGGGCTTTGGGGTGGGCGGTGCCGGCCTGCACTGGTCCGGCACGCACTTTCGCGCGCTTCCCGAAGACCTGTGCCTTGCTACCGATTTGGTCGAACGGTTCGGCAGGAATTTCGTTCCTGAACGGATGGAACTGCGCGACTATCCAGTGACGTTCGAAGAACTGGAACCGTGCTTTGATTTCTTCGAGAAGGTGTGTGGCACAACGGGTATGGCCGGCGTGCTCAACGGCATCAGGCAGCCTGGCGGCAATCCGTTTGAAGGCTCCCGGTCCGATCATTTCCCGCTACCACCGAACCCGCTCTATGCCTCGGCTGAGCTATTTCAGGGCGCAGCCGAGCAGGCTGGCTATCACCCATTTCCAATACCCGCTTCCAACGCGTCGGGGCACTACACCAACCCCTATGGCTGCACCATGTCACCGTGCCGGGCGAGCGGTCTGTGCAGCGATTATCTTTGCCTGAACGATGCCAAGGCGAGTCCCAATCTCAACATTCTGTCGGCGATGGACGGCCAGTCGGGTTTCGAGATTGCGGCGAATGCGCAGGTATTGAAGGTCGAGCTGGACAGGTCCGGAACGCGGGCCATCGGCGTCACGTACCTTGACCGTTCGGGGACCGAGCAGACGCAGCGCGCCGCGATGGTATTCCTCTGCGCATCGGCGCTTTACAATGTCCACCTGATGCTGGTTTCGGGGATTGGCAAACCATATGATCCGAACAGCCGCAAGGGCGTCGTCGGGCGGAACTACACCTATCAGAACGTGTCGAAAGTCAATCTGTTCTTCGATCGGGATGTGCAGGCCAATCCATTCATGGGCATTGGTGGTGCCGGGATTGCAATCGACGATTTCAACGGGCGGCAGCTCGACAATTCGAAAGTCGGCTTCATCGGGGGCGGTATCATCGCGGCCAGGCAGCCCGGAACCGGTCCGGTAAGAGGCATCCCACTGCCTGACGGTGCTCCAGCCTGGGGCGAAGGCTGGAAGGAGGCCGTGGCGCGGCACTTCAGGCATACGGCCTATTTCGAGATTCAGGCGTCGTGTATGCCTTATGCCGACCGCTATCTCGACCTCGACCCGACATACACTGACGCGTACGGCAGGCCGCTGTTGCGTATGACTTTCGATTGGGACGCGAACGAGGTCGCTGCATCGCAGTTCCTGACGGGCGTTGCCCGCGAGCTTGCGATCAGCCTTGGCCCGCTCGATGTGAAGTCTAATGAAAAGCCGCACGGTGCGCACTACGATCTGACGGTATACCAGACGTCTCATAACAACGGCGGTGCGATCATGGGCGACAGTCCGGAAACCTCTGCGCTTAATCGCTATCTCCAATCGTGGGATGTCCCCAATGTATTCGTTGTCGGTGCAAACGCATTTCCGCAAACCAGCGCGTACAATCCAACCGGGCTGGTTGGGGCTTTGGCTTATTGGTCGGTCAGAAATGCCATCAATAGTTACATCAAATCGGAATGCAGAATTGATTGACGTGATGATAAGTTCGAATTCATGTATGATTTAATGAGTAATCGGTATGGCCTCTAGTACCGCCGCGGGAGAATAAACCATGGCTGTCATCGCTTTCACCACTTTCGCGATAATGAAGGCGCCGTATGGCAATCCTGAGGTGCAAGGTTTCGAGGACCTTACCCCGGCAGCGTTCCTGCAGGCCGAGCAATCCCCCGGCTTCATAGCCAGGGCAGTGGAAATCGACGATCGGACAGAATTGACGAATTTTGAGCGCGATTGGGGGGCGTGGGGAGCGTTTAAGGTGCCGCGTTTTTACGATGGCGGCTTTGAGACCGTGTCCGATACGCGCGCTTCGACGTTGTCGTTATGGGAGTCGATCGCTGCGGTTCGCGCCTTCGTCTATTCCGGCTTCCACAAACAGGCGCTGATCGGACGCCACGCGTGGTTTCGCAAACCGGAATGGCCGACCTATGCAATGTGGTGGGTCACGCCGGGGTTGATCCCGACCTGGGGTGATGCGGTCAAGCGTCTTGAGCTGCTGCATGACAGCGGCCCGACGCGCGAGGCATTCACGTTTGAGCACGCCTTCGATGCCCCCAACGGAAAATGACGCCGTGTCGCCTAATCCGATAAGCTATCAACCGCGCGAGGTGGTTGACCTGGGTATCGCGCGTTTCGGCTGGAGCGCGAAGGTCTATGGCGTACTCGGGACAGGCCGGGATGTGGCGGACTTTCCTTGCGCCGGTCATTTGATGGAAGCTCTGGCGGTCGAAATGGCTCGCATGGAACGACCGAACGATCATGCTTGTGGATTTGCGATCTTTCACTTGGCTGACGATGGATTTTACCTGCTGCTCTCTCGGTTCAACAATGCCAACAATTTGGCGCACCGGGTGTGGTCCATAGACCAGCGGGACGCGGGGTTGTTCCTATCGCCGCTTGAGGATGAGCGCATCGTTGCCTGCGTCTGGGAATTGAGCCTGATGCATTTCGAGGCACAATCGTGGATTGATTGCGTCCTGCGTGCCGGCCTGACGCGCGAAACGCAGGAGGCTTATTTGCTGCAAAGAGCGGCGGGACCGGTCTAAGGGGGCCGGGTATAGGCCGCATTCCTCAGCTCGCATCGGGTTCAAGGGGACATTCGACCAATCCCCTCGCGGTGCTGTGATAAAGCACCATGCGCTGCGGATGTGCCTCGCCGCTTGCATCGAAGACCAGATCTCCGAAAACGGTTCCCACCGGCCCGATGGGAGGGCCATGCTCGGCGATGTGGGTTGCGGTTTCAATCGCGGCGATTGTTTCATGGAAGAAGGCGGCAGGTTCCTTGCCCCAGCGCCGGAAGGCGGCATCGCGCGCCCAAGAACGCCCCAATGCCGGCCGTCTGCAAAAGCCTGCGACCAGAATCTCGACGCCAGGCAAAAGTTCCGCGATTGCTTGCACCTTGTGATCTGACTGGCAATCGTCGGTAAGCAGCAAGGTGTCACCGGGCGCCAGGGTGACTGTCTCCTCGCGAACGAGCTGTTCGACAAACTGGAATTGCCCGATGCAGGCGGCCGCCTGCGCATGGCACCTGTCGTCGGATCTTCGCGCAGCAGCTAACCGGCGGCCGATCGATTGCCCGAAATGCGATGGTTCGGCATGAATGGCGAAGCTGCATGGCGCAAGACGGTCGATAACCCGGGCTATCCATGCGGCGTAGTCGCTGGCCGTATCGCAAATGCGAAATACCCCTTCAGCTGCAGTCAGACTGTCGAGATTGGCGCCGGCAATGACCACCTCAATGTCATGTGCGGTCAGTAAGGGGGTGGCCGCCGCCGCCGCATCGGAGGAAAAAAGGCCGGCGACGATGTCGGGCTTGCGTTCAAGGAGCATCCGGGCACCGGTCTCTCCACCCGCCGCGCTGGCCCCGTCGTCTTGGACCAGCAGCTCCGCGTGCCCTTCGGCAAAGGCAGGCAGCCTGCTTTGAACGACTGCGATTGCACGGGATATGGACCGGGCGTGTCCGGA
>JAFLDC010000068.1 GCA_017302775.1 Sphingomonadales bacterium | reverse complement strand
CGTCGCTGACTGATTGCGGCAGGTCAGATTTTCGCTGTAAGCATTGGTATACAGAATTCCGATTGTAAATCATCGCTTTGGCCGAAACGGGCGCGGAAGTTTTTCCCGCGCCCGCCGCACTTCGACGATCAGTCGTCCCACATGCGGGCAAGGACTTCGTTCAATTCATCGGCAGTCAACCGGCGACGGTGTTCCTTGAGATAATGGTCGCCCAGCGCCAGTTCAGGGTACTGAACCCGCCAGAAGCCCGCCTTCAGCTGCTCAAGCTCGCTGATGTTCTGTGATACGCCAACCACCCGCTTCACCTTGGCGCAGTACGCTCGGGGGTGACGAGCCACTTCGAGTACGTGATGCAGCGTGGTCGGTTCGCTACCCGTTGAAGGGATGCAGACATCGTCACTGCTCTTGAGAACGTAGCGCACCAGCCGTGCCTGGTTCTCTGCCTGCTTCTCAAGGTCGGTGTGGTATTGCCCTTTGTAATGCACGGCGGCTTGGGGAACGTCCCCGAAGTTGCGGCGCGCCCAGCCGGAAAGCCAGGCCGGAAGCTCGGGCGCAAGACCGCGCGGAATCTTGACCAGTTCGTGCAGGTGGTGGCCGTGCGACGTTGCCACATCTTCATGCACATACAGATACGTGTGTGTTGCAGGATAGCGCCAGTGCTCGGAATGACGGGTGATCAGCTTGCTGATGCCTTCGTTCAAGCGGCGAACGGCATGCTTAGTTTCGCTTTCCGTGTTGAGACCGAGCTGTTCGAAATTGATTGTCACCATGCCGTTGAACGCTTGGCCTTGGCTGTCATTGAAGAAGGCAACGGCATCGAGTGCGCGAAGGGTGGTCTCGGCGGGAATTTTGGTGCCCATTGGGAACTCCTGTGCAGGGCCCCAAACTGTTCGAGGCCATACATAGGGCGGGCCAACACGTGTCTAACACTTCGTCGGGGCTGCCAGAGCGTTTCAAACCGCAACTCATGCCAATCCTTCCTGCCCAAGCCCGTGCTAGGCTCTAGTTAACTTACAGAACTATAACATGAATTACCCGCAATGCGGCTGGATGCAGTCGTGGCAAGCGGGGAATAGTGGTAATGCGCACCGCCGACATCTACGCGCGCGTCACCCAGCAGATTATTGCCGCCATCGAAACAGGCGCGGCGACGGGAAGCTTCCGCATGCCCTGGCACAACTGGGGAGAGCAACCGATCCGGCCAATCAATGCCACAACCGGCAGGGCCTATCGCGGCATTAACACCCTTCTGCTCTGGGCCGCAGCCGAGGCCGGGGCCTATTTATCGGGTCGCTGGGCGACATACCGGCAATGGTCCGAAACCGGCGCGCAAGTTCGCAAAGGCGAGAAATCGACCTTCATTATCTTCTGGAAGAACTCGACCACCACTGGCCCCGCCGCTGACATTGACGATGCTGACACGGCCACGGCCTATGGCCGCTTCGTCGCGAGGGCATTTCACGTCTTCAATGAAGATCAAGTCGATGGCGCTCCTGCACGAGCCCAGCAGATCGAAACAGGCGATCAGGCGGTCACAGCTGCCGCCGAGTTCATCTGCCGCACCGGCATCCAGATTCGTCACGGCGGCGACCAGGCCTGTTACATCCCGAGCATCGACCAAGTTTGGCTGCCTCAACCCGCCCAGTTCCGCGACACGGAAGGTTACTACTCCTCACTCGCCCATGAAGCCATTCATTGGACGGGGGCCAAGCATCGCCTTGATCGGGGCTTCGGTGATCGCTTCGGAGACGAGGCCTATGCCGTCGAAGAGCTGGTCGCTGAACTTGGCGCAGCCTTCCTAGCCGCCGATCTTCACTTGCGGCCTGAACCGCGCCCCGACCACGCTCGCTACATCGCTTCATGGCTTAAGGTTCTTAAGAACGATCCCAGGGCCATTTTGTCCGCCGCCGCTAAGGCCCAGCAGGCGGTTGACTACCTCGCTCAGTTCTCGTTGGCGTCAGCAGCGCAACCGGTGTCGTTTCCAGCGCCTGAGCAAGCTCGAACAGGCTGACAATGGTCGGGTTGCGGTGACCACTCTCCAAACCGCTGATGTACTGCTGGGTGAAGCCCGAGCGGACGGCGAACTCTTCCTGCGTCCAGCCCTTGGCCAGCCGCAAGGCTTTCACGTTCGAACCGACCAAGCGCCGCATATCCATGGCGGCCTTCGTCGCGATTCATAAGGGATAGGTTTATCCACTATAATGTGTATCAACTGCCGATGATGCTGTACGACATTGTTCGATAGGGGGAATTTCGTGGACGATCAGACCGACCTTTTCGCTCAGTTGACCCGGCTTCATGCCCAAGGCCTGCTGACCGATGCGGAATACGAAGCGAAGAAGGCAGCATTGCGAACACGAGGATCTGGCCCTGGCCCGTCGCCCTCGTCCGACCAGCGCCGCGAAGACGTTGCAACCTTCATGGCAAGCTATCGGCGAAATACTCGTCCGTGGTTCCTAGCTTCCTTCATTCTGATATTGCTGATTGGGGGCTACTTCCTCGTAAAGGCCTCAACCACAACCCCGGCAACTGGCGGATCGACAGCTCCAGGTATCAGCGGTGGCAGCGGCCCTTGGGTGGTAGAGTCCAAGACGGACCCCATGACCGATGCGACGGTGAAGTATGCTCGCGCAACGTTCGAAGGCCAACAGTTCAACATCGAGGTGGAAGTCAGTTGCACCAGCACTGGCACGCTGGCCTATTCCGCTACGTCCTTCGACAAGGAGGGGAAACCTGCCGAAATGCGAAGCGATATCGCGCCGATCGGTCCGTATGTCAGATATCAAGTTCGAGCGGGTGAAGAGGCCCCCGTCGAGCTGGTTACAAACAACCCCCAATACAACAATCAAGTTGTCCAGTCGTCCAACCTTCAACAATTTCAGAACGTGAAAGGGCGTACTGATTTGCTCGCTCCCAGCGTGGCATCAACTGACAGTATGGCTCGCGCCGCCAAGGCTACCCTCCGCCTCTTCATGCTGAATGGCGAAGAGACCATTACGATGCCTCAAGATAGCGCTGGATTTCGATCAGTCGTTGATAGCTGCCTCGACATGCACGCCAAGACTGCTGCCATCACGCCCTCACCTGCTCTCGAAGGGCCGGCAGGTGTCGAGTCAAATTCGGCTACTTCAGCGGCCAGTGAAGCTGCAAGCGGCCCATTGGCCACAGCTTCTGTATGGAAATCGGGAACGTCCATTTCCGGGACCTGTCGAGCGACGTTGAACGGCAAAACCATCATGGCTGGTCCGTGCAGCGGCCTTGGCCATGGTTCTTCTTTGTTCGTCACTGCGGCCGCCGACGGCTGCTCAATAGAGCTTAAGCGCAACGGGGGGCAGATCACCGGAGATCTGTTTGCCTACAAGAATATCTGCGAAGGTCTAGAAGACGGGGAAACCGGCAATCTTGGGCGCTTCACCGAACAGGGAGGATGCATGCGTTCAGCCAGCGCGTCGCTATGCCTTAAGCCCGAGTGACAGGTACGGTAACGCGCATACTGGTCACAATGTTCGCGCCCGCAAGATGAATGCTCTCGCATTACAGCGAGGTATCCTTCCACGTGCAGCCAACCAACTCTTGTTCAACACCGGACCAGCCGCGCCTATCGAAAAGCAAGATCGCGGCGTTCGAGCAATGCCCGCGCCGTCTGTGGCTGCAAATTCATCGCCGCGACCTTTCCCAGTTCGACGATGCGACGCTGGACCGTTTCCGATGCGGCCACTACGTGGGCGAACTTGCGCGCCGTCGCTATGCGCAAGGTCATCTTGTCGCGGAAGATCATCTTCAAGTTCCAGCCGCCATTGCGCGCACCAACGAACTGCTAAAGGCAAATTCACCGGTGCCCATCTTTGAGGCAGCATTCGAGCGCGACGGCGTGGTAATCCGCGCCGATGTCTTGGAACCCGACGGCTGGGGCGGCTGGCGGCTTATCGAGGTCAAGAACGCCCGCGCGGTTCGATCCTACCAAGTTCGAGATGTGGCAACACAAGCTTGGGTCATCCATGGTAATCGCGTCTGCCTTTCGGCAGTTGTGGTGCGCCATGTCGAGCGCCCCTTGCAGCCAACCAGCCGCAATCCAACGGTCAGGTTCATCGATGCCGATGTTACTGCCGACGCATTGCGGCTGGCCCAAGGGCGAAAGGCCGCCGTCGATCAAGCTCGAAGGGTACTTGGAGGCAGCGAACCTGCCACTGAGCCATCGCCGCACTGCGACAGGCCAGCCTGTGAGTTTCGCCATTACTGCTTTAGACAACCAGAATCAGCCGTCTAAGGCCATCCAAAACGACTCTGGCCGAAGCAATCCCGGACGATTGGTTGCGGCATTTGTTCTTGTATTGTGCTAAGCTGAGTCGGTGACGATATTCTCCCGCCGCCGCCTGCAATTCATGCTTGATGAACTCGCGCCCGTCTTGACCGACGGTAAAGGCAAGGACTTGCTGCGGCGGCTCAACAGCAAGAAGGACGTGGATCAGGCGTTGCCTGCCGAAATGGAACTGGCGCTGCTTTGGGGGATAGGTTCGCTCGGTGAAATGGAGATCGAGCCTGAATGGTGGGGGGACAGCAAGCGACCTGATGCCATCACGGATTTTCTTGTCCCTCGTATCACGGCTGCAATCGAGATCGCTGCCACCAACGACAATTCTCTGTCCGGCGAGGCCGAAATGGACGCTATTGCCCTCCAGATCGGCGCAGCAGCCAATCGCGCCCAATCCGGCACCGGAGAATACCTCTATTACCATTTCCGCGTGACCAGTGGTTACGAGGCAGGGAAATACTATCGCCGCCGCCTTGCGCCCAAGGGCTTCAAGGTTGACGAGGCAATGCGCGCTGCCATCGCCCAATGGATCAATTCAGGTCTCTCCGCCAACGGGCGGCTGCATCTGCAAGGCCAAGGCCTTGATGTCGAGGTAGAGCGCAAGACCTACAAACAGACGCGTTACCATAACATCTTCTCATCCATGCCCGTCGAGGCACATTCGGTCGATGACAACCCGCTGTTCGAATTGCTTCGCCGTAAGAAGCGCCAGCTCAAAGCCGCTGTACAAGGCACCCTTCGCCTGCTGTTCGTAGCGGATGTGGGTTCAAGCCTCCTCAATCACATGGGGAAATTCGGATGGCGAGACCCCGCCGGTCGGACTGTTTCTGGGGCCGACGTTATCGGCCACTTCGTGCGCACCTACAGTGCGGATATTGACGCTGTGGTAGTCTTCTCCCCAACGATAGAGCGTTCTGCATGGCTCGGGTCCGACCCACTTGGGCGAGAACCGAAACGCTGGACCGTAACCTTTTTCGGGACCGCTCAGCTTCCACAGTCTCCCATCGGGCTGGAGCGCTTGGCCTCGATTCTACCAGCACCGCACTATGAAGGCTATCAGGCCCGCTCGCTGTTCCGGCAAGGCTCCTTCGCCCCGGAAGGCAGAGGGCAGTATTTGGGGATGACCGTGACGACCAATGGCAAAGAGAATCGCCACACAATTGCCTTTCCAGCAAGGCTGTTGCTCGACTTGTTGGCGGGCCGGATCAGCGAAGAGTGGTTCCGCAAATATCTCACCAGCGGCGGACGCAACACCAACCTGTTTGAGCATTGGCTCAATATGGGGATGACGTTGAGCGGGGCAGAAATCTCGCCGCGAAGCCTTGACGAGGACGACGACCACATTGTCCTGCATTTTTCGGACGACCCAGCCGCGCGCCAGTTTTCACTGAAAAAAGAGTAGTCTTTCAGCCTCTCGCGAATTGCGCGTGGCGTGAACACCCAGCAAGTTCCAATGCATGGTCGTTGGATTCTGCGTGGCTGTTTGGGCAACGCCCATAGGCACGCCGAACAGGTGAACAACATCGTCGAGACAAAGACGAATTCTCCATGCCCCGCACCGTGCGGCTGGCACTGGAGATACCAATGATCCCTGAACCCCAGACCCCGATCGCGCAGTTGCCCATCGTACCTGCCAAGGTGCTGAAGGCGCACCGCGTCTACGAAGGTTTCGACAATCGCTTCCGGTCCTGCGCCCGCCTCCTCCAGGCGCTTTGGCGCGAACGTCACGATCTGCCCATCGGCACCTTCACGAACCATCAGGGCATCAAGCGTCGGATCGGATCGCTGATCGCCGATGGTCCTGCCGAAGAAGGGCGCAACTTCCTCAATCCTGAAATCGCCGAAATCGCGCGGCTAGAGACGGCCTATCAGGAACCGGGTGCGATGATCGACCGCACGCGGCTCTACGGCAACCTTCTGTCGAGTATGCCCCTCTGTTTCAACCTGTTTGCCCCGCTGCGCCGTGACCTGGACCTGGCCGCGAAGCTGCTGCGCGCGATGGTGCCGGGCATCAACATCAAGGCCGTTCGCCATGTCTGGTTCGAACACAGCCCGGGCCGCAAGGACCCCACCCTGACCGGCGACCGCTCGGCATTCGACGTGGCGTTCGTGTATGAACGACGCGACGGCAAGACGGGCCTGGTGGCTGTCGAGGCCAAATACAGCGAATCCGGCCAGGAGCCAGCGCCGTCCGAATTCAGCGCCCGCTATGAAGAGCTTTCCCGAGCATCCGGCCTCTTCAAGGAACCGGATCATGCGGCGCTTCGGGTCAACCCTTTGCAGCAGTATTTCCGCGAACACCTTCTCGCCCAGGCCGCTGTCATGCGGGGCGACTACGCCGAAGCCTACTTCGTGCTGGTCGCGCCCCGCCACAACCATCTCGTCCAGAATGCGGCGCGGCTGTATTCCAGTTTCCTCGCGAAACCCGGCAAGTCGCAGACCCCGTTCGTCAGCATTGAGCTGGAGCAGGTGATCGAGGCCTACGGCTGGGCGGGCCAGGAGGTCCATGCACTCGACCTGTGGGAACGGTACTGCGACTGGTGGAAAGTCGATGAAGTCGTGCGCGAGGCCCTGCGGGCCAGCGGCAAGACCTGGTTGCCTGCACCGGCTGCATCGAAGCCGATTGCGCTGATTGGCAAGGCTGCCTGAAATGGCGTGGCCTGGCGTAAAGCGGCCTGCCTTCATTCCCGAGTCCGCCTACCGCGAACTCCTCGCCAACGGTCACCGTACCGCTGGCGGGGACCAGTTCGATCCACAGCCTGTTATAAAGCTGTTCACGCCCGATGCGCAGGCAACCTGGCTCCTCACTGAAATCGATCCAGACGACGAGGATCGGGCATTCGGGCTTTGCGATCTTGGCCTGGGCATGCCTGAAATCGGCTGGGTGAGCTTGAGCGAGCTGACCAAGCTGCGCGGGCCGATGGGTTTGCCCATCGAACGCGACGAGTGGTTCGTCCCCGATGCCGAGCTATCGATCTATGCCGCCAGCGCGCGACTGGATGGCCGCATCGTGACGTGACCGAGGTTGGACATTTCTGGTTCGTGGCTGCCAATATCAGGACATATTCTGCTTTGGTGGCCGACCTGGTTCCTGCACATGAAGCGACGAGCATCAATGGCTTATGGGTCGGGCCACGAAGCAAGCGACAATTCTGGGATGCACTCGCGTCGCGTGATCCGCACTGGCTGCGTCGGCGCGGTTGGCCCACCTCGATTGCGGGTCGTGCAGCCTATGATTTTCCTGGTGGCAGCGTTTCGTACCATTTGGCTTCTGGCACCGTCCAAATAGTCATGGACGCTGAATTGGCGGCACCGATTTACCAGCGCGAAGTGGCGAACCACTTCGGCTTCGAACTCGGGCGCGCCAGCTTCCAGTTGACAAGCGGACGGTTGATGCGCCCCGTGGCACCACCAAAACCTTGGTATTGAGCTGATTTGATTGCCGTAGCTCTAGGTGGATAAATTCTCGCCACCCTTTCAAATATTTAACGTCTAGGCCTGTCGCAGTTCGAGCGTTTCAGGAGTAAGTTCGGCGAACCGTTCCGGCTTAACAGCTGGTGCTGTCAATTCGTCGGCCCAGGCCTGCAATGCTTCCCTCTTCTCCAATGCAAAGTCGTAGATGTTGTAGCGCGCATCGAGCCCCTTCAAGCTGTGCCCGATCGCCAATTGGGCTACTACGGCACTTACCCGCAGGCGGCTCAGGTGGGTTCTGACGGTTCGACGAAAGTCATGCAGCATAAAATGATCCATGGGTTGGCTCAGGCGCTTTTCCGCCTTTTCATGCAGCACATTGAGGACTTTGCGCGCAATTCCCGCAATCGACTTTTGCCCGTTGGTCGTGCTGAATACGAACGGACCATCGGCAAAGCGGGGTGACGCATCGAGAATAGACTGTGCCTGCGCTGACAAGGTGACCAGGAACGCGCGTTCGCTCTTGAAATCAGCCGAGGGGATAAGAAGGGTCCCCTCTTCGCTGTCGAACCAGCCCCACTTGGCTCCGCAGATTTCCATTTCACGGCATCCGGTGAGCATCAGCAGCCTGATCGCCTCACCCCAGGGCGTATCCAATTCGAAACTTGCAGCCCACACTGCCTTCGCTTCCGCCATGGTCAGAAAACGTTGGCGACGTTCCAGCTTGGGGACAGGCACATCTCGGAATGGGTTCGACTTCGCCCTGCCGCCTTTGCGTGCCCATTCGAACAGCATCGAACCCCATTTGCGAACCTCGGCTGCCGCCCCGTTTCGAAGTCGGTCTGAGGCCTGATCTTCTTCAGATCCCTTGCGCACGTCATTGACCAGCGACCGGGCATCTCGATCCCTTATGGTGCCTACCGGCTTTGTGCCCCAGCGGCCCCGCATGTGGCGATTTAGGACCCATTCGGCATTTCGCGCCGACCGCATGGTCTGGTTGGCATAGGCGACGTAATCGTCGATCAAGTTGCCGACGGTATCAGACCTCGGGATCGCGCCGTCTTCCAGGGCCTCAAGCGGGTTTTCACCACGTTCAATCTGCTCGGCATAGGTACTGGCCTTCTGCCTAGCGGCCTTGATCGAGACCGCCGGGTAAGTGCCAAGCGAAATGCGATGATACTCGGTGCCGTTGAGAAGCGTGCCCCGAGCGGTGACACCGCCTGAACCACGCACACGAAAGCGATACGTCCAAGCCGCCTTGCCGCGTGGCCCAATCCTGATGCTCAAGCCATCGACTTTGTCATCGCTGATCTCAACCCGCTTCTCGGGCGGTTTAGCCACTAGAGCCTTGAGTTGGATGTCTGATATGCCCTTTGCCATAATTGGGGTCCAAATTGGGGTCTGAAATTGCGCGACTTTGACCCCATATCGGCGAACAGCAGCATATACAAGCGAACACATAACATATTGATTTACAACACTCTAATCGGATATAGGCGAATAACGATGAATTGAGCTGGACGCCGAAACGCAAAGTTGCCAAGGTTGGGGTCGAGGGTTCGAATCCCTTCGCCCGCTCCAGTTTTTCAACTCGTTATCATACGCTTACGGGATGTCGAGGGCACCCTAGCCTGCTTACACAAGCTGTTTCTTCTCGTGCTGTAATCACACTGTAAGCACGCCAAGGTGGGCGCTGCCTGCGACGAACCGCAGACCAAGAACGACGATACCTCTTTACCGGCAGTCGCGAAGACAGTCCTCATCGCCGCAAGATTTCTGTCCGTCGTGGACATGCTCCTGATGAGCGCCATTCACAGCGCATTTGCAGATATGCCCGGCGTGGTCACCTCCGCCGTCATGATCGCGATCTTGTCCCATAGTCAGTTCTTTCTATTCTGGCAGCTCGCCGCCGAGCCGGTCGACGTCACTGTATTCCCCGATTTCGTGATGCTTGTGCTTTCCGCGAAGCAGCAGATGGCTGATTGCGGGCAGCACGAAGAGCGTCAGGATCGTCGAGGTGATCAACCCGCCGATGACGACGATGGCGAGTGGC
>JAFLDC010000067.1 GCA_017302775.1 Sphingomonadales bacterium | reverse complement strand
GGCGAACCCACCTAAGGTGGCGACGCGCAAGTCCAGCGAAATGGCGCTTGAGGCGTTGACGGCATCCATCCCCGAATTGATTGGCGGCAGCGCCGACCTGACGGGATCGAACCTGACCAAGACCAAGGCGACACCGTCATTCACTGCCGCTAACTATGGGGGTCGCCACGTCCACTACGGGATTCGCGAATTCGGCATGGCTGCGGCGATGAACGGCATGGCGCTGCATGGCGGCGTCATTCCCTATGGCGGAACATTCCTGGTCTTTGCCGACTATTGCCGCAACGCGATCCGCATGTCCGCACTGCAGAAGGCCCGCGTGGTCTATGTGCTGACGCACGACAGCATCGGCCTTGGCGAGGACGGCCCGACTCACCAACCGGTCGAACATGTGATGAGCCTGCGGTCGATCCCCAACCTGCTGGTGTTCCGTCCGGCTGATGCGATTGAAACGGCTGAAGCCTGGGCGCTCGCGCTGAAACATGCTGAAACGCCGTCGGTCCTGGCTTTGAGCCGACAAAACCTGCCGCCGGTCCGTTTCGATGCGGATATGAAGACGGCAAAGGGGGCATACCGGCTTAAAGCTGCAGCGGCGGGACGCCAGGTCGTGCTTGTCGCCAGCGGTTCCGAAGTGGAAATCGCGTTGGCCTGTGCCGCCGAGCTGGAAAGCAATGGCATCGGGGCCGATGTCGTCTCGATGCCGTGCTGGGAACTGTTCGACGCACAGGACGCAGCCTACCGGGCGGATGTCCTGCCGCCGGACACGCTCAAGGTTTCGATCGAAGCCGGCGTGACCATGGGGTGGCACAAGTACATCGGGGATGGGCTGGCCATCGGGATTGACCGTTTTGGCGCGTCCGCCCCGGCGGACCAGCTCTATTCGTATTTCGGCCTTACTGCAGAGGCCATCGTTCCGCAGATCATGGCCCGGTTGGGCCAGTAAACAGGAGGTTCCGATCATGGCGATCAAGGTTGCAATCAACGGTTTCGGGCGCATCGGGCGCAATGTCGCGCGCGCGATCCTTTCTCGCACCGATCACGACCTCGAACTGGTTTCGATCAACGACCTCGCTTCGGCGCAGGCCAATGCCATGCTGTTCCAGCGCGACAGCGTTCATGGGGCCTTCGCCGGCACGGTCGAAGTTGATGGCAACGACCTGATCATCAACGGCAAACGCATCCACGTTTCGGCTGAACGCGATCCTGCCAACCTGCCGCACAAGGCCAACGGTGTTGACATTGCGCTGGAATGCACCGGCTTCTTCACAGACCGCGCGTCTTGCGAAAAGCATCTGGCCGCAGGAGCCAAGAAAGTCTTGATTTCGGCCCCCGGCAAAGGCGTTGACCTGACCGTTGTCTACGGCGTCAACCATGACAAGCTGGAGGCCGGTCACACCATCGTGTCCAACGCCTCGTGCACCACCAACTGCCTCGCGCCATTCGCCAAGGTGCTGAACGACGCAATCGGGATCGAACGGGGGCTGATGACCACGGTCCACGCCTATACCAACGATCAGAAGATCCTTGACCAGATTCACGAAGATCCGCGCCGCGCCCGTGCCGCCGCGATGAGCATGATCCCGACCACCACCGGCGCCGCCCGCGCCGTGGGTGAAGTGCTGCCCGAACTGAAGGGCAAGCTGGACGGTTCGGCGATCCGCGTGCCGACGCCCAACGTTTCCGTGGTTGACCTGACCTTTCAACCCAAGCGCGACACGACCAAGGAAGAAGTCAATCAGCTGCTCAAGGCTGCCTCGGATGGCCCGCTCAAGGGTGTACTCGGTTTCTCGGACGAGCCGCTGGTATCGATCGACTACAACGGCTGCGCCAACAGCTCGACCATCGACAGCCTGGAAACGGCCGTGATCGACGGCAAGCTGGTTCGCGTGTTGAGCTGGTACGACAACGAGTGGGGCTTTTCCAACCGCATGGTCGACACGGCAGGCGCCATGGGCAAGCTGCTCTGAATCTTGGTGTCGTCCCGGGCCTGTCCCGGGATCATCAGCGACCCTGTGCAGCGTTAGCTGGGCCGCGTTTCCGGGGCGGCCTGGCATGACGGAGGATGACATGACTCAATTCAAGACCCTCGACGATCTTGACGATCTGACCGGCAAGGTTGCGCTTGTACGGGTTGACCTCAACCTCCCGATGGACGGCGTGGCGGTCACCGACGATACCCGGGTCCGCGCTTCCGCGCCGACGATCCTCGAACTTGCTGACAAAGGTGCCAAGGTGCTCTTGCTTGCGCACTTCGGTCGACCCAAGGGGGAAAAGGTCTCGACCATGTCCGTTTCGATGACACTCGATGCGGTGCAGGCCGTATTGGGGCGTGAGGTAATGTTCGTGCCTGAAATCGCCGGTGACGTGGTACGTCAGGCGGTCGGCATTCTCCAGCCGGGCGATATCGCGATGCTGGAGAACACCCGGTTCTGGAAGGGGGAGGAGGCCAACGACCCGGAACTCGCCAAGGCGATTGCCGCCCATGGTGATATCTACGTCAACGACGCCTTTTCCGCCGCGCATCGCGCTCATGCCAGCACCGAAGGACTGGCGCACCTGCTGCCGGCCTATGCCGGGCGGTCGATGGAGGCGGAGCTGAAGGCGCTGGAAGCCGCGCTTGGCAACCCTGCACGTCCGGTTGCAGCGGTAGTGGGCGGGGCGAAGGTCTCATCCAAGCTCGATGTGCTGACTCACTTGGTCACGCAGGTTGACCATCTCATCATTGGTGGCGGGATGGCCAACACCTTTCTGGCGGCACGGGGCGTGGCCGTGGGCAAAAGCCTGTGTGAGCACGAACTGGCGGCGACTTGCGAACAGATCCTGGAGGCGGCGGACCGGGCCGGGTGCACCGTCCACTTGCCCTACGACGTCGTGGTCGCCAAGGAATTCGCTCCCAACCCGCCCAGTATGCGTATCTGTAACGTTCATGAAGTCGCCGCTGACGAAATGATTCTCGACATCGGCCCGCAGGCGGTCGAGTCCTTGGCGGACGTGCTGAAGACCTGCCGTACCCTGGTCTGGAACGGACCGCTTGGCGCGTTTGAGACACCGCCATTTGATGCCGCTACCGTATCGCTGGCGCGTAGCGCTGCGGCGCTGACCAAGGAAGGCGAGCTGACCTCGGTCGCTGGGGGCGGCGACACGGTGGCCGCGCTCAACCACGCGGGGGTGGCCGGCGATTTCAGCTATATCTCCACCGCCGGGGGCGCATTCCTCGAATGGATGGAAGGTAAAGCACTGCCGGGCGTGGTCGCGTTGGCGGCCCGTTGAACTGATTTGACGACCGCTTTTTTCTCAAATAGTTGACAAGTATTGCCTTTATCGGCGGCAGTTGGGCTGCGGTTGGGCAAGGAGGGTCGCTATGAAGAAGTTGGTTTGGCTGGTTTCAGCCATGGTCGTCCTGTGCCCTGTGGCCGCCAATGCACAAGATGTACCTGCCGTGCCGGTTCCGCCACAATACCGCGCCATGCTCGACGATGCCTTGGCAACCGGCAGCGATGCCGAAGTCGATGCCGTTGCGAAATTCATCAAACGCGCGGAACCCGCCTCAGCGGCGGAGGTCGACAAGGCGCTGGCAGCGCGAAAGGCGCGGCGCGATGCCGAGGCCGAACAGGCCCGGATCGCTGAACTCGAACGTAAGCGCGGTCTGCTGGCAGGCTGGAAGGGCGAGGGGCAGCTTGGTGCATTCATGGCAACGGGCAATTCGGATGCCGTGGGGGTTGCCGCCGGGATCAGTCTGACCAAGGAAGGTCAGCGCTGGCGCCATAACCTGCGCGTGCTGAACGACTACCAACGGTCAAACGGCGTCACCAGTCGTAACCAGTTGGTGGCTGCCTACGAGCCCAATTTCAAGATCAACGGCCGCCTGTTCGTCTTTGGTCTTGCCCAGTACGAGCGGGATCGCTTTCAGGGATACAGCAAGCGGGTGTCGGTGTCGGGCGGGGTCGGATACCGGGTGATTGATACCAGTGCGATGACGCTGGACGTCAAGGCCGGGCCTGCCTGGCGGCGGACTGAATTCATCGACGGAACCACCACGAGCCGCCTGACAGGTCTCGCCTCGGTGCGTTATGACTGGCGCATTTCCGACAGCCTGACATTCAAGCAATCGCTGGATGCCCTGGTTGATTCACGGAACACCTCGCTCGTGTCGCTGACGTCGCTTGACGCCAAGCTGGGCGGGGCATTCTCTACGCGGCTGTCATACCAGGTCAATCATGAGACCAGCCCCCCGGCCGGGATCAAGAAGACCGATACCCTGTCGCGGATCACTCTCGTCTACGGGTTCTAGGGCAACGTACCATAGCGAGTGGCGAGCCGCCTTGCGGGCAGCACCACCACTCGCTATGGGCGCGTCGTCACATACGTATGCAGCAACAGGATACCGCTCTCATGAACACAGCCGACATGACCGCCAAGATGGCCGCCGGTAAGGGCTTCATCGCCGCGCTCGATCAATCCGGCGGTTCGACGCCCAAGGCGCTGGCAGGCTATGGGATCGAAGCCGGGGCGTGGGCAAACGATGAAGAGATGTTCGGGCTGATCCATGAAATGCGCGCCCGTATCATCCGATCAAAAGCGTTTGACGGCAGCAAGGTTATCGGTGCGATCCTGTTCGAACGTACGATGGACGGCACGGTCGATGGCGTGCCGACCCCGCAAGCGCTGATCGCCAAAGGCGTTGTTCCGTTCATCAAGATCGACAAGGGTCTTGAGGACGAGGTCAACGGCGTTCAGCTGATGAAGCCGATGCCTGAATTGGATGCGCTGCTCAGCCGGTCAAAGGCGCTCGGCGTTTATGGCACCAAAGAACGCTCGGTCATCAATTCGGCCAACGCAGAAGGGATTGCGGCGATCGTCGCGCAGCAGTTCGAGGTTGGCCGCCAGGTACTCAGCCACGGGATGATGCCGATGCTGGAGCCGGAGATCAACATCAAGAGCGATACCCGTGTTGAATGCGATCAGATCATGCTGGCGGAGATTCTCAAGAACCTGGAAGGCATGGATCAGCAGGTCATGCTCAAGCTGTCGCTGCCGGTGGTACCAGGCACGTTCGATCCGCTGACCAGCCACCCCAAGGTTTTGCGGGTGGTAGCGCTGTCCGGCGGTTACAAACGCCCGGAGGCTTGCGTCGAACTGTCGAAGAACACCGGGATTATTGCCAGCTTCAGCCGGGCGCTGTTGGAAGACCTGCGCTCGCAGATGACCGATGCACAGTTCGACGCGGCGCTGGGTGAGGCGATCGACGCGATCTACATTGGATCGACCGTAAAGGCTGCCTAACGGAACGGGCCGTCCGCGGACTGGGGCCAGACGATAAATTCAAAGCTGTATTCCGTGGGATCAGCCGGGGCTCGGGCCGGGCGGGCAATAAATCCCAGCATGACTCCGTTCCGCAGTTTCAGCGCTGTCATTTCCCGGAGCGTAGCCGTGCTCTTGCGGCCCGATTGTTCGATCAGAATACTCAGTTCCAGCCAGCCGTGAACGGTGCACAGTCGTTGTGGCAATTCGCCGGGGGGGGTCACGCAGCCCATACGCTGGTCTGATATCACTTGGAGCGGTGTAATGCGGACCCCTTCAAGCTCGATCATTTGCCCAAGACGGACGGTCGCACTGGGCCAGGGGCGGGTGATGGGGGGCGCACTTGGCGCAGTCTGGAGGCTGGGAACCGACGCTTGGGGCTGCGCCGACAAGGCGGGGGGCAGCCCCAGACAAAAGAGCGCCACCGCTGCTGCGCACCCGGCACCAACCCCAGCGCGGTATCCGTGGTTCGTGAACATCTACAGCCCCCCTCTGAAGCGCAGCGAAAAGACATAGCTCGCTGGGTCGATCCTGCCGCTGGCCGGTGGGCGCGGTCTGGTCCGGACCAGCTCAAGTTGTCCGTCGGCAACCGGCAACGCCGAATCGTTGCTGAGTGTCCGGATTTCGGACCTGGAACCCAGGTCAATCCGCACTTCGACTTTGATCCGTCCCTCCCACCGGCAATGCCTTCCCTGCCGGCATCGGCCATCGCTCAGCACGCGAAGCGGGGTGACTTTGGGACCACCGACATCAACGGTCTGGCCCAATCTTGCAGCTACCGCGCCATCACTGCTTACCCAGGGATTGAAGCCGAGCGTGAACTGGTAGTTCTTGATTTTCGGCCCGTGCAACGAACGCGGCGGTGTTACCCTGGTCAGCGCCAGGCTGCCACCATCGACTGGCACCGGCGACTGAAGCGCCACCGTATATTTACCGAGCGAGCGATAAAGGGTTCCACGCTCGGCGCGTTTTTGTACCGCCACCTTGAGGACGAAATCTCCCGACTGCACACAATCGACCTCCGCCGGGTAGCGGCTGTCTTCCAGCACCGCCAGCGGAATGACCACCAGATCTTCGCCTACTGCAATGGTATCGCCAAGGCCGCCGGTCATCCATTGCGTGTCGGTCTCTGTCGCGTATCCGGCGGCGGGCGCAGCGAGGACCAATGTCAGAATAATAGAAGCTCTCATGCAGGCAGGCTAGGATGCGGATTGTGAATGCCATCCGAACGCTTGGCCTTCCCGCCCGCGCAGAGTAGAGCGCCAGCCATGACTCAATGCCAGCTATACCTGATCTCCCCCCTCGATGTTGCCGGCTCCTTCCCGGATCGGCTGGCTCGCGCGCTTGACGCAGGACCGGTGGCGGCGTTCCAGTTTCGTGTGAAGGATCAGGACGAGCACCAGGCGGCACGTCTGGCCGAACCCTTGCAGGCGATCTGCGCCAGCCGTGATGTGGCGTTCATCGTCAATGATTCAATCGCTCTGGCCAAACGGCTTGGCGCCGACGGTGTTCACCTGGGCCAGGATGACGGCACGGTGGAGGATGCCCGGCAGCGGCTTGGCCGCGACGCCCAGATCGGGGTAACCTGTCACAACAGCCGTCATCTGGCGATGGAGGCGGGGGAAGCCGGTGCAGACTATGTTGCCTTCGGAGCGTTCTTTCCGACCACGACCAAGCAGACCAGCCATGTGGCTGAACCGGATTTGCTGAACTGGTGGCAAAACCTGTTCGAAATTCCCTGTGTGGCGATTGGCGGGATATCGCCGGACAATTGCGGCCCTCTGGTTCAGGCAGGCGCTGATTTTCTGGCGGTTTCCGCTGCAGTCTGGGGCGGCGACGAAGTGGCTGCGGTACAGGCTTTTCACCATGCCATTGACGCCGCTGGGTAACATTTGCCAGTCACGCATTTCCTATGCGTTTGATCTGTGCCAACCGTGTCGCTGAACCGGTTCGCGGTTCCATCGAGATAGAATTCACCTGCCTTGTTTTTGGCGCTCAGGGGAAATGCAATGCGTGAACTCACCATCAGGGGCATCGTGCTTGGCGCATTGCTGACCGTGTTGTTCACGGCGGCTAACGTTTACCTTGGCCTCAAGATCGGGCTGACCTTTGCGACCTCGATCCCTGCAGCCGTTATCTCCATGGCGCTGCTCAAGGCATTTTCGGATAGCACGATCCAGGAAAACAACATCGTCCAGACCATCGCCTCGGCGGCGGGGACGCTGTCGGCGATCATATTCGTGCTGCCGGGATTGATTATGATCGGGTGGTGGACCGGCTTTCCCTATTGGCAGTCTGTTGCGGTCATCGCAGTCGGCGGCATCTTGGGGGTGATGTATTCGGTACCGCTGCGCCGTGCGTTGGTGACCGGATCTGATCTGCCCTATCCGGAAGGTGTGGCTGCTGCCGAGGTCTTGAAAGTGGGCGCCGGCGTGGGCGGGGCTGAGGAAAACCGCAAAGGCTTGGCTGCGATCGTGCTCGGTTCGGCCCTTTCGGCCGGTTATACGCTGCTTGCCAAGATGAAAATCGTGGCGGAGGAAGCCGCGACCACGACAAAGTTCGCGGGCGGCGCGACCAGTTTCTCGACCAGTTTCTCGCTGGCCCTGATCGGGGTGGGCCATCTGGTCGGGGTTGCGGTCGGTATTGCCATGCTGGTCGGCCTGTTCATTGGCTGGCTCGTGCTGCTGCCGCACTTTACGGCTGGCGGCCCTCCGGTCGGGACCGAACTGGGCGATTTTGTGTCCACCACGTTCCGGCAGAAAGTGCGCTTTGTCGGGGCCGGAACGATTGGCGTCGCTGCGATCTGGACCCTCCTCAAGATGCTGGGGCCAATTGCCAAAGGCATCGCCGGGGCGCTGGCCGCCGCCCGTCAACGCAAGGCCGGTGCAGGGGCCGAGCTTGATATTACCGAACGCGACCTGCCGATTGGCGTGGTTGGCGGAACCATCCTGCTGGCGATGCTGCCGATAGCCGTCCTGCTGGCCGGCTTCGCTGCGGGCGGACCGATCGCGGCAGCAATGGGCTCAACGATCGCCCTGTCGATCCTCTATGTCCTTTTCGCAGGCATCGTGATCGCCTCGGTCTGCGGCTATATGGCGGGCCTGATCGGGGCCTCCAACAGTCCGATTTCCGGGGTCGGCATTCTCGCCAGCCTGGGTATTTCGCTGCTGCTGGTGGCGATCTTCGGGCAGGGTGGCGATGAAGCGGCAACCAAGGCGCTGGTCGCCTTCGCCTTGTTCGTGACGGCAATCGTGTTCGGCATCGCGACGATTTCGAACGACAACCTGCAAGACCTCAAGACCGGACAGCTTGTCGGCGCAACCCCGTGGCGGCAGCAGATTGCGCTGGTGCTGGGCGTTGTGTTCGGGGCGCTGGTGATTCCGCCCATCCTTGATCTGCTGAACTCCACCTTCGGGTTCCAGGGCGCACCCGGCGCTGGGGAGGATGCCCTTGCGGCCCCGCAAGCCGCACTGATTACGGCAATTGCCCAAGGCGTGCTGGGCGGAAACCTCGATTGGGGACTGATCGGACTGGGCGCGGGGATCGGCGCGGCCGTGATCGTAGCGGACGAGCTGCTGCGCCGGACCGGATCGCGCAGCCTGCCGCCGCTGGCAGTGGGCATGGGAATTTATCTGCCGATGAGTCTGACCCTGCTGATCCCGATCGGCGCCATCACCGGGCACTTGTATAATCGCTGGGCGTCGCGTCAGGCCGATCCGGCCTTTGCCGAACGAATGGGCGTGCTGGCGGCGACGGGGCTCATCGTTGGCGAGAGCCTGTTCGGCGTGGCCTTCGCCGGCATCGCAGCCGCCACCGGCAGCCCCGAAGCCTTGGCAGTTCTGGGCGAAAACCCCTGGGCTGACGCGCTGGGTTTGCTCACATTTGCCGCAGCTCTGTACTGGCTCTATCGCTGGACGCGCCAGGCTTCTGCAACTGGCTAGCCGGCCGCCAATGGTGCCTCAGGGGTGCAGCCTGCCTGTTGCGGCCCTTCGGCAGCAGCGCAGCTTGCACCGCCTGAATTGTTCAGCACCCTGCGCACACAGCGGAGCGCGGTATCCTCGTCGTCAGGGCCAAGCTTGCGCAGGAAGCTGTCACTTATCCGATGATATTTGTTCCCTTTTTTGGGGCCGCTGGTCAGGGTCAGGCGGTCGCCAATTAGCAGATAGGTGCCTCGCCCTTCCGGCGTTGCATAGCTGGTGGAGTTGGAGATCGAGAAATCCTCCCCGGGCACGCGATAGCCGGCTGCGGCCGTGGCATCACCCGGCATTTCGCAAACATAACTCGCCGGCAGCAGCGTATCGATGGGCCCGCCGGGCACGGCAAGGGCGGTGCTTGCGGCAAATGTGAGGACGACGGCAATGACGGCTGATCTGTACATTCCACGATCCTAACACTGCTGAAGCGAACGCGCCACCTTGCCCCGCACGCCGCACCGCGTTATGGGCGCGGACCTTCCGGCGCAGTGCGTCGGGCTCTTTCTCATCCTTGAAGAGGCATTCATGGCCAAGATCAGCGGCGTGGACATTCGTCCCGGCAACATCATCGAATACGAAAAAGGCATCTGGAAAGT
>JAFLDC010000066.1 GCA_017302775.1 Sphingomonadales bacterium | reverse complement strand
GGTTCCCACGTCTCCCTCGCGCTATTGTCACGGGATGCCGGATAGGCCAAGGGAGATCATACCGGCTTTCGGCCAGCCCCTTCTCCCTTGGACCTGTTCATGGAATTTCTCACGCCTTACCTGATCCCGCTGCTCAAGATCGTCTGGATCGACCTGCTGCTGTCCGGCGACAATGCCATCGTCATCGCGCTCGCCTGCCGGCAACTGCCTCCGCGCCAGCGCAAGCTCGGCATGCTGCTCGGCGCAGGCACCGCGATCATCCTGCGGATCATCTTCGCGGTTTTCGTCACCTTCCTGCTGAAGGTTCCGTTCCTGAAGGTCGCCGGCGGGCTGCTGCTGCTCTGGATCGGCATCAAGCTCGCCGTCGGCGAGGACGAGGACGGCCATGATATCGAATCGAGCGACAGCCTGTGGCGCGCCGTGCGCACGATCGCCATCGCCGACGCGGTGATGAGCCTCGACAATGTGATCGCCATCGCGGCCGCGGCCGGCGGCAACATCTGGCTGTTCGTGTTCGGGCTTCTGCTGTCGATCCCGCTCATCATTTTCGGCTCGACCCTGCTGTCGAGCCTGATGAGCCGCTTCCCGATCATCATCTGGGCCGGCGCCGCGCTGCTCGGCTGGATCGCAGGCGAGATGATCGTCTCGGATGGCTGGGTGATGGATCAATTGCGCGCGATCGATCCCGGCTGGATCATTTCCGCGCAGGTCTCCGACGGGCATGGCGGCTTCGCCGCCGAGATCAAGCCGGCCGGCTGGCTGTATTATGGCGCGGCGGTCGTCGGCGCGGCGATTGTCGTCGCCGCCGGCTGGTTCATTGCGCGCGGCAAGACGACGGGCGAAACCTGAACCTTCCGCGCCGGGCAACGAAAAGGCCGCCCCGAGGGCGGCCTTTTTCATGTGCGAGTTTCTGCGGAGGCTTCAAGGCGTGGAATGGTACAGTCGGGTGGATTCGAACCACCGGCCTTCGGTGCCACAAACCGACGCTCTAACCAACTGAGCTACGACTGCACGACACGCGCTTGCTAACGTCAATCGCCGGGGAATTCAAGGCGGCATTTTCGGTGTCGGACGGAAACCGTCCGGTCCCGAACAGCGCGCCCGACAAAAAAGGCGCGGCAACGGCCGCGCCTTTCGGATGGTGGATGATCCGGGATCAGCCCTTGAACGGCAGGACAACGCCAGCCTTCACCGGCTCGGCCACGTCCGTCGTGATCTTCTTCGCCATGTCAGCGAGCTCCTTGGCGTGGGTTTGAACCGCCTCGAGCTGCGTCTTGGTGAAATCCTGCTGGAGCTTCATGGCTTCCGAGACGGTCTTGACCGCGAAGAGCTTCTGGACGTGATCGAACGCCGCGTTGCTGTTGGCGCGGAAGAACTCGAACACCTTGATGTTGAAGTCGCGGGTGCCGGCATGGGCCGCGGCGACGCTCTCCTCGAGCTTGTCGGTCACGGTTTCCGCGTTCGACTTCAGCGTCGCATAATGGCTGCGGAGCTGTTCCAGCCCCTTCTCGGCAGAGGCGCGGATCTGCTCCTGCGCATCGGCGAAGGGCTTGGCGAAATCGGCGACGGCTTCCTGCGCGGCCTTCACCGATTCGGTGGCGGCGGCGGTAACGGTCTCGATCGTCTCGTCGACGGTTTTGGCAACCGGCTTCTTGGCAACGGCCATGGTCATTCTCCTTAATGAGGCGTTTGAGGCCACCGGTTTCCGGCGGCCCGTTACGGTCCCGCCAGGCCAGTTGACCCGCGAGACCCCAAAAGACTGCGAAAGCCTTCTACACTCATTCTTGTTGCAGTGCAACATTTTGTGCGCCGCACAAATCAGCTTTGCACAATTCGCATTCCTTGCCCCATTCCTCGCGCTTGACCTGTCATGCCCCCTGTGGCAGGACCACGCTTCGTTGCTGCGGTAGCTCAGTGGTAGAGCACTCCCTTGGTAAGGGAGAGGTCGAGAGTTCAATCCTCTCTCGCAGCACCAGCCATTCTCATGCAAACCGATGACTTTCCGGTTCTGACGGGGAATGCTGGTGAATTCCGGGGCTTAGGCAAATGCTCCTCTCACAGAGAGACCTGACACCAGAGAATTTCGAGCGCTTTGCTGCGTCCAATTCAGTGCAATTCTCGGCCTCCATGTGGGCATTTTCCGAGCGCAACCGGTTCGCGAACTAGAGAGCGGTTCGAATTTCCGCAGAGATTGGTTCGCATGTCGGGTATGCGCCCCCATCCCAGACGTTCGAAAGCCAAATTGCTTCGTCTGTGAGCGGTCATTGGGAAAGGGCGTTCAAGGCCGTCGTTGAAAATGACAGCGGTTCGTATATAATGATAGCGTCGCAATCGTTTTTACGAGGTCGCAATCATGGCCGCTGTCACTATCCGCAATCTCTCCGACGAGGCGCATCGTGCCTTAAAAGTTCGCGCGGCACAGCACAATCGCAGCGCGGAAGCCGAAATGCGCGCCATTCTGGAGGCCACCGTTCGTCCGGAAGGCCGGGTTCGCCTAGGCACCGCTTTGTCGCAGATGAGCCGGAAAATCGGCCTCACCAATGCTGATGTCGAAGCACTCGAACACGTTTCTGACGCTCGTCCTGCAGAACCGATGCAATTCTGATGATCCTGCTCGACACAAATGTCGTCTCCGAGGCGATGAAGCCCGAACCGCACTCGTCCGTTCGTGATTGGCTCGATGCACAGTCGGCTGAGACACTGTTCCTATCCAGCGTCACCGTGGCTGAGCTCTTGTTTGGCATCGGCGCATTGCCGATGGGCAAACGCAAGGACAATCTGGCAGCTGCGCTCAACGGTGTTATGGACCTGTTCGGGGCGCGTATCCTGCCCTTCGATACCAACGCAGCGCGGCGCTATGCCGAACTTGCCGTCAAGGCGCGCATGGCCGCCAAGGGTTTCCCCACGCCCGACGGCTACATTGCCGCTATCGCTGCTGCGCATGAGTTTGCCGTCGCTTCACGGGACACCAGCGCATTCCGTGCTGCCGGCCTGATCGTGATCAATCCCTGGACCGCGATGCAAGGTTGAGGCGTCCATTCTCCACGCCGAATGGTTCGGCGAAGAAGGAGAACGATCGTGGGACGCGCACAATATGATCCAAGATATGACGACCAACGGCCATGGAATGCCGGAAAGCTGGTTGGTGCGAAGAAGGCCTTCAAGCAGAAGGAGGTCTGGGCGATGCGGTTCTTCCTCGATCACGAACACCGAGTACGGGATCGGGCACTTCTCGATCTGGCCATCGACAGCAAGCTTCGTGGCTGTGATGTCGTCAAGCTACGGATCGGCGATTTGATCAGCGGCGGTCAGGTGAAGCAGCGCGCTGTCGTGGTCCAGCAGAAGACCGGCAAGCCGGTTCAGTTCGAGATCATGGAACCAGCCAGATCGAGCCTGATCGCGTGGCTCACAAGACGCGGCGGCACATTGGATGATTTCGTATTTCCCAGCCGCTGCAACAAATCTGAACACCTCAGCACCCGGCAATATGCGCGTTTGGTCGATGAGTGGACGGTGGCGGCAGGATTGCCGAAGGAAGATTACGGCACGCATTCCCTGCGCCGAACCAAGGCCGCGCTGATTTACAGAAAGACCGGCAACCTGCGTGCCGTGCAAATCCTGTTGGGTCATACCAAGATCGAAACCACCGTGCGATATCTTGGTGTTGATGTCGAAGACGCATTGATGCTCGCCGAGGGAACGGATGTCTGATCAGTCAAAGGCCCGGCCATCTGTTACGGTGGCCGGGCCGCATTTATCCTAGGCAGACTCGCGCCGCCATGTCGGACGCTTAAGCAAGCTTCCCATCCACCCGAAAGCCGACGGTGGCGCCGAACTCCCGAGAGAAACGGCTTTGCGCCCCCATTATTGTCGTTGAACCTGATCTCGCTCGAAGCCGACATTCCGGTTCCTTCCACCTGACCGAGGGTACGCTCAAAGGTGGCTAGAGCATTTCGGGAATGGCGAAGCAATTGACAGATCGGTGCGGGGAAATCACCTTGGATATGTTGCGAAGAGCCCGATGCACGCATTTCATAAGGTGCGAAGATGTTTCAGGAAAAGCGTAGCGTACGGATATATTTGCTCTTTTGCATGACAGCCTTGTGCCTGGCCGTCGGCGGATGTGGCGATAGCAACACCTACCAGCCTCCTCCACCTGCCGAGGTCGGCGTGCTCAAGCCCGGCCTCCGCAAGGTCACGATCTACCGAGAGTTCACGGGGACGACGCAAGCCACGAAGAGGGTTGACCTTGTGGCGCGCGTGCAGGGTTTTCTCGGAGAAATCGCCTATTCGGACGGCGAGAAGGTTGAGAAGGACCGGCTGCTTTTCCGGATCGAGCGCGCTCCCTACGAAACGAGCCTCGCGATCGCGAGATCGGCAGTGGCTCAGCAGGAGGCGCTCCTCGCACAGGCTGAAGCGGAACTGGCGCGCCAATCCGCCCTCGCGCAGCGTCAGGTGACGACGGAGGCGCGCTTCGATGATGCGCGCGCCAAACGCGATTCCGCTGCCGCAGCCCTGGAACAGGCCAAGGGGCAGGTGCGGCAGGCCGAGATCAACCTCGCCTATACCGAAATAAGAGCGCCGTTCGACGGTGTGGTCTCGGCACGTCAGGCGGATCAGGGCTCGCTCGTGGGAACAGGTGGGGTGACCAAACTCGCTACCATCTACCAGACCTCGCCGATCTATGTCTCGTTCAGCATCAGCGAGGCGCAGGCCATTCTCGCGCGCCGGCGCCTTGGGGCTGCGGGGCTCACGATCAGGGACATCGAGCCGGTGCCGGTCGAGATCGGCGTGCAGGGCGAAACAGGCTTTCCGCATGCGGGGCAGATCGACTACGTTTCGCCCGATCTTGACGCGACGACCGGCACGCTGGTCGTCCGGGCCCTTCTGGAGAACAAGGATGCGGCGTTGGTTCCCGGCCTGTTCGTCCGCGTGCGCGTGCCTGTCCTCCGCGATGTCGAGGCGCTGCTGGTGCCGGATGCCGCGCTCGGCAATGATCAGCAGGGGCGGTATCTGCTCGTGGTCGATGACAGGGATGTCGTCGCCCAGCGTCCTGTCGAAACCGGAGATCTGATCGATGGGGGTCAACGCATGATCACCAAGGGGCTCAAACCCGGCGAGCGCGTCGTGATCACCGGGGCGCAGCGCGCGACGCCCGGCGCCAGGGTCAAGCCCATCGAGGTGACGGCGACAGCCCAAGCACCGTCCCGGAACACGGACAGGCTTCAGGCCCGGCCATGATCGCCAGGTATTTCATCGATCGCCCGGTTCTGGCGAATGTCATCGCGATTCTCACCATCGTCATCGGCATCGTGGCCTTGCAACGGTTGCCAGTGTCGCAATATCCCAATGTCGTGCCGCCCACCGTTCAGGTGACCGCCCGCTATCCTGGTGCCACTGCGAAGACCATGATCCGCGACGTGGCGCTGCCGATCGAGCAGAAGGTCAATGGTGTCGAAGGCATGATCTACATGTCATCGATGTCCACCAGCGACGGCAATTATACGCTGACAGTGACGTTCAAGATCGGCACCGATCCCGACAAGGCGCAGATCCTCGTCCAGAACCGCGTTTCGAGTGCGCTTTCGCAATTGCCGCAGGTCGTTCAGTCGCAGGGCGTCCAGACGGCCAAGCGTTCGACCTCGATCCTTGAGATCGTCACGCTCACGAGCAGCGATCCGCGCCAGGACAGCCTGTTCCTGTCCAACTACGCAACCATCAATCTGGTTGACGAAATCGCGCGCATTGATGGCGTCGGCAATGTCGGCGTGTTCGGCGCCGGCCAGTACGCGATGCGGGTCTGGCTCGATCCGCAGAAATTGCAGGCTCGCAAGCTCGTGCCCTCGGATGTCATCAATGCCATCAACCTGCAAAGCCGGTCGACGAATGCGGGCCAACTCGGCGCTCCGCCGGCCCCGGCGGGTCAAAGCTTCCAATATGCCCTCGACGTGGACAGCAAGCTGATCGAGGCGATCGATTTCGAGAACATCATCGTGAAGGGGGATGGCGCTTCGGGCGGGCGTGCCACGCGGGTCAAGGATGTGGGGCGGGTCGAGCTCGGCGCCCAGCAATATGGCCAGACCTTCAAGCTGGACGGTAAGCCGGCGGCGGGCCTCGCCATCTTCCAGCTGCCCGAGGCGAACGCGCTTGATGTCGCAACACGCGTCGGTGCGCGTATGAAGGAACTCGCGGTCGCGTTCCCTCAGGGCATGACCTGGTCGGTGCCGTTCGATACGACAAAATTCGTCAAGGCTTCGATCCACGAGGTCTACAAGACGCTGATCGAGGCCGCCCTGCTGGTTCTGGTCGTTATCCTGCTCTTCCTGCAGGACTGGCGCGCGACGCTGGTGCCGGCGACGACCGTGCCCGTGACCATCGTCGGCGCCTTCGCGGCCATGTGGGCGCTCGGATTCACGGTCAACCTCACGACGTTGTTCGCGATCGTGCTCGCGATCGGCATCGTCGTCGACGACGCCATCGTCGTAGTCGAGGGCGCGGCGAAGTACATCGAACAGGGCATGAGTGCCCGCGACGCCACAGCCAAGGCCATGAGCGAGTTACTCGGGCCGATTATTGGCATCACGCTCGTGCTCATGGCCGTGTTCGTACCCGCCGCGTTCCTGCCGGGCCTTTCGGGCGAGATGTACCGGCAGTTCGCACTGGTGATCGCCGCGACCGCGCTCATCAGTGCCATCAACGCCCTGACGCTCAAGCCCGCGCAATGCGCGCTCTGGCTGCGGCATTCGACGCCTCCGGCCGAGCGCAACGCGTTCTATCGCGGCTTCAACCGTATCTACGAGCGCTTCGAAGCTTGGTATGTCGCGCTCATCGCCCGCATGGTCAGGGCGAGCGGTCTGATGACGCTGCTGGCGGCTGGTCTCGTGGTGCTCGCTCTCTGGTCTCTTTCACGCGTGCCGACCTCTTTCATCCCGATCGAGGATCAGGGATATTTCGTCGCCGCCGTGCAATTGCCCGAGGGCGCCGCGCTCGAAAGGACGACAAAGGCTCTCGACGTGGTGTCCGACCGCGCGCGCGCCGTTCCCGGGGTCGAGCGCGTGGTGACGATCGCCGGCCTGTCGCCGCTCAACGACAATGCCAGCGCCGCGAATTCCGGCGTCGCCTACATCATCCTGAAGGATTGGGACCAGCGCGGCGAAGGTCAGGACCTGCTCGGTTTCTACAGGTCTCTCAGCGCGACCCTGCGCAACCTCGACGATGGCGTGGCGATGGTTCTGCCGCCGCCACCGATCCAGGGCATCGGAAATGCTGCCGGCGCGACCATGAAGGTCGAACTTCGCGATGGCAGCGCCGATTACGGCAAGCTCGCCCGGCTTGCCGACGGGATCGTGGAGCGCGCCTCAAGCCAGTCCATGTTCCAGGTCGCGCGCGGAATCTTCAAGGCCGATGCACCGCAGCTCAGCGTGGCTTTCGACCGCACCAAGGCCGAAACGCTCGGCGTGCCGCTTGGAAACGCGCTCGATGCGCTCAGCGCCTATACCGGCTCGGCCTATGTCGGCCAGTTCAACAAGTTCGGCCGCATATTCCAGATCTACGTTCAGGCCGATCCCGATGCCCGCGTCACGCCGGAGCAACTCAAGGCCATGATGGTGCGCAACAAGGCCGGCGACATGGTGCCGCTCGGAACGATTGCCGATATCGGCCCGGAGACGGGACCTTCGCTGATCAGCCTCTACAATCTCTACCCGGCGGCGACCGTCATCGCCAATGTCGGCCGCGGCTACAGCTCAGGCCAGGGCGCGGAGGTGCTTGAACAGATCGCGCGGGCCACGCTGCCGGAGCGGACAGGCTTCGAATGGTCGGCGCTCTCGTTCCAGGAGAAAGCGGTCGGCAACCAGATCTACCTCGTCTATGCGCTCAGCCTGCTGCTCGTCTATCTCGTACTCTGCGGCCAATATGAAAGCTGGCTCGCCCCGGTGACTGTGATCGCCTCGGTTCCGCTCGCGCTCCTCGGCACCTCGGCCATCCTGCTGGCCTTGCGTCTGCCAAGCAGCCTCTACACGCAGATCGGCCTCATCCTGCTGATCGCGCTTTCCAGCAAGAACGCCATCCTGATCGTCGAGTTCGCACGAGAATTGCGCCATTCCGGACGTTCGATCTCCGAGGCGGCGGTGGAAGCGGCGCGCGCGCGCCTGCGGCCTATCCTGATGACCTCGTTCGCCTTCATCCTCGGGGTCGTGCCGTTGGTGCTGGCCTCCGGCGCCGGCGCCAATGCGGAAAAATCGATCGGCATCACGGTGCTGACCGGCATGCTCGGTTCGACCATCCTGACGGTCGCCTTCGTGCCCTCGATCTTCGTCATCGTGCAACGGCTCGAGGAATGGCGCTCAAGACCTCATGCTGCCTGACCGACTTGCTGACGGCGGACCGGAACCGCCGGCGAGGGCGGCTAGTCGCGCTTCCCGATAACCGCTCGGCCGATACGGACCATGCCGTCCCCCAGAACGGTGATCCCCTCGACCAGAGCATCAGCGCCTTCTGAAGCACTGTCACCCGAGTCATCGGATTTGAGCAATTCCCCGATGGCCGCAATGGTCTTGGCATCGCCGAAAGCCTTGCCGTGGTTCTTGCCGACGCCCCCTTCGACACTCGTCAGGTCTTGCGCCTTCACACCGAGTTCGCGAAACCGGGCCACATCCGTCAGTTCTCCGGCGCGAATCTTGCCTCCCGCCAGCTTGCGGGAAATCCGCAACGCGCGGTCATCCCCGGAGGCGTAGAGGACGAACTTTCTTTGGAGACCGTCGAGGCGCCGGACCTGTGTGCGGAAAACGTCCATGTCGACATCCGGAGCAGCGAGAACGACTGTATCGACTTTTCCAAGCATGCCGCGGTTGCCAGCTATAGACGCGCCCCGCAGCGTTTCAAGCGTCAACCAGTTCCCCATGGAATGGGCGAATACCTCCATGCCCAGAAGGCGGGGCCGATGCGCGATAAGCGTGAGCGCCCTCTCAAAGGCATCGCGGCTGTAATTGGCGGAATCACGATCGTAAACATATGCCCCGACCTTCCCCCGCGAGGGCCAGCTGAAAAGCACCGGGACGCCCTTGAAGCCGGTGTCGCTCACGATCTGGGCGAAGCGAACAGCTGCCCGGTCGAACCGGGTATTGTATCCATGAGTGAAGATCAGCGCGCGGCGGGCGCCAGCCGGACGCTTCGCCAGCTCCCGGCCGAGAAACCCGGCGGCGCCGGCGCTGTCGACGTGCTGCGCCGACACGAAGGTGATGTGCTTGGCCGGGTCGGGATTCGACGCGTCAACAGGAAGGTCTCCGGGCTTTCGCCCCGGCGGCAGCGACAAGGTCAGAATTGAGAAATTCAGCCTGCCGGGTGGTTCGCGTTCGCCGTTAAAGAGATGCCCGACCTGATCGTCCGGCGCAGGCATGCGGGTCGTGATCGCAAGAAAAGTGACCGTCGCATTGCCATCGACGATTTTCGTGCTCTGCGTCAGGAGGCCTCTGGATTCGCCGGCGCAGCCTGCCATCAGCAGAAGCGCTGTCGGCACCACCAGGTGACGGATTGCAACCAAGAATGAGCCCTTCCTCTCTTGCATGGTTCCTATCCGATATTGTCACCCGACAATTTCAAGCCAGACCAGCTTTCAAAGTCGGATGTATTGCGATGCAGCAGCTTTGATCATCCCCGATCTGGCAACAACGCTTCTTGCTGAACTATGCGGCCCCCTCAAACGCAAGGTCAAGGCCATCGCGTGGGTGAGAAGGCATTCATGTCTGGCAATCTGGGCTGTGCCCAGAGAGCTCTCGCAAGACAGATCGGGTGATCTGGGCATCGGAGCGTTTCTGGTCTGTCGTCACCGTGGAGAATGATGATGAGACCGAAGCGCATGATGCCCAACGGTTCGGTTGAAAAGTTGGTTTTCATTCTAGCAGACGACGCAGCGGGGCCAAACCGCGACAATCGTTTCTCGGGATGAAGTGTCGCATTGCGACCGATTTCAGCGGGAAGCCCGACATTCCGCTTCCGGCCCCCCTCTTGCGACAAT
>JAFLDC010000065.1:6974-10038 GCA_017302775.1 Sphingomonadales bacterium | reverse complement strand
GCGCCAGCAAATCTTCGACCCGGTGCGCAATACCGTTGCTGGCGATCCAGCCGTCAGTGACAATCAACGGGCGGCATAGACCAGCGCTGGCCAGCACTTCAGGCAGTTCATTCAAAACGCCGCCGCCGATGCGGATCGTGCGGGGAAGGTGGATGGCCGCCATTGGGTGTCCTCTGGAGTTCGAATGCAATGCTCGCCATTTAAACGAGCAAATGCTCCATCCCGTAAACCCGAGCCGCCGTTCCAGCATAGAGCGCGGCCTTGTCATCGGCCGAAGCGCCGAGCGTCAGGCGCTTGAAGGCGTTCCACAGCACAGCGTAACTCGCACCCCACTTGTCGACGGGATAATTGCTTTCAAACATCGCCCGTTGCGGCCCGAAGGCTTCAATGCAGGTTTCGATATAGGGTCGCCACATCGCCGCCAGCACCTCTGACGAGAGGCCCGCAGCCGGCCCGTGATCCGGCATTCCGGCGAAGGACATGGCGAGTCCGCCGAGCTTGACGTTGACATTTGGGCATTGCGCGATCGCCTGAATAGCGCCGCGCCAAATATCAAAGCGTTCGTGCAGTTTACCGTGGTACGACCCCATGCCAAGGGGCGTGCCGCAGTGATCGAGCACGATTGGCTGATCCGGGAAGGCGCGGGCGAGATCAAGCACGTCGTCGAGTTGTGGTTCCAACAGCCAGGCGTCGAACGTCAGTCCACGCTTGCCGAGTTCGGCAAAGCCTTCGCGGAACTTTGCATCGCGGTACAATCCTGCGGGTGCATGAAACGGTGGGCCCAGTACATCGGGATCAGTGTTCCACGCGGCGGCGTGACGGATCCCTTTGAAGCGCGGGCTTGCGGCCATCAATGCATCCAGCACACCGCCAGCCGCGCTGCCGCGGGCCAGGTCGGCGTGACCGATGATCGCGTCACATAACCGGATGCCGCCGTAAAGGCCGCTGGCGCTTTGCGCTGCGACGCCGTTCACATATTCAACCTCACCCACCACCTTCAGCGCATCATCAGCCCCGGCACGGTAGAAGGCGCCGCATTCCATGAACACGGTGCCGATCACGTTGTGGCCGCTGGTGGCGTCGGCGTGAATCTCGTTGAAGGTATAGTAGGGCGACAGCGCGATGCTGGCGATGAAAGGGTGACGCGGTTCAGGAAATGCCGCCATCAATGGGCGCAGATCCCACAAATGATGATGCGGATCGATGATAGCCAGTTCGGGTTCAAGAATGGCTTCGGGTTGCAGGATCGCTTCGCTCATCGGGCCTCTCCGCTTGTGTCGATCGCAGCTTATGGCGCTGCGCGGGTTTGACAAGCACGAACCGGGGTTTCATTAATCGATCGATTAAAAAACGGACCGAGAGGATTGCGGCGATGGATTTTGAACACAGCGACAAGGTGAAAGCGCTGCTGGCACAAGTTGGCGCATTCATGGACGAGCATGTCTATCCCAACGAGCAGGCCTATCACGCGTTCGTCACGGATCCCGCCAACCAGTGGCAGGAATGGCCAGGTATGGAGGCGCTGAAGCAAAAGGCGCGTGCGCTTGGCCTGTGGAATCTGTTTCTGCCGCACGAATACGGCGCATTTTCACCCGGACTTACCAACCTTGAATATGCCCCGCTGGCGGAACTGATGGGGCGGGTGCCCTGGGCCAGCCAGGTCTTCAACTGCTCCGCACCTGATACCGGGAACATGGAGGTACTGGCCAAGTTCGGATCGCCCGGGCAACAGGAAAAATGGCTGAAGCCCTTGCTCGATGGGACAATCCGCTCCGCCTATGTAATGACCGAGCCCCAGGTCGCATCGTCCGATGCGACCAATCTGAACTGTCGATTACCCCTGACGGGGATGATTACGTGCTCAACGGTCGCAAGTGGTGGATATCGAACGCGATGCACCCGCGCTGCGATATCTGGATCGTGATGGGCAAGACGGACTTCGATGCTCCGCGCCACGCCCAGCATTCGCAGATCCTGGTTGAGCCAACAACGCCGGGGATCACCATCGTCCGCCATCTGACCGTGTTCGGATCGCACAATTCGCCGGGCGGGGAGTGCGAGCTGCGGTTTGACAACGTGCGCGTGCCCAAGGGCAACCTGATCCTGGGCGAAGGCCGCGGGTTCGAGATCGCGCAAGGCCGCCTCGGGCCGGGGCGTATTCACCACTGCATGCGGTCGATCGGGCAGGCCCAGCGCGCGCTGGAAATCATGGCGCGCCGTGCAGATGAACGGGTCGCTTTCGGCAAGAAGCTGGCTGACCAGTCGAGTATCCGACAGGATGTTGCGCGCAGCTTCTGCGAAATTGAAATGTCGCGGTTGCTCACGCTGAAGGCCGCTGATGCGATGGACCGCCATGGCAACAAGGTGGCGAAGGATTTGATTGCCGCAATCAAGGTGGTTGCCCCGCAAATGGCGCAAACCGTGTGCGACCGCGCGATCCAGGTCCACGGCGGAATGGGGGTGAGCGACGATACCCCGATCGCACGGTTCTTTACCCTTAACCGCTTTGTGCGGATCGCCGACGGCCCGGATGAAGTGCACATGAGCCAGCTGGGGAAACAAAAGATCAAGGAATATGTCGCGATGAACGAGCGCTAAGCCGATGAAAGCCCTGCGATATTACGGCGCGCGTGACGTGCGTTTCGAAGCGATGGACGATCCCGCGCCGCAATCGGAACGCGATGCCATCGTCAAGGTGACGGCGTGCTCGATCTGCGGTTCGGACCTGCACATCTATCACGGCCACGGTTTCTCGGAAGATGTCGGCTTTTGCGTCGGTCACGAAGCGGTGGGGGAGGTGGTTGAAATCGGCCGCGGCGTCCACCGGCTCAAGGTTGGTGACAAGGTGATGCTTCCGGCCGCAGTTGGCTGCGGATCCTGCCGATCGTGCCTTTCCGGCAATGTCGCGAATTGCGAATTCGGTGCCGGGTCGTGCTACGGCCTGTCCGCCCGGCTGCAGGGATCACAAGCCGAAGCCGTGCGGGTACCCGCCGCTGATATGAACGCCGTTGCGGTGCCCGACGGCATCAGCATGGAGCAGGCCTTGATGATGACGGACGCGCTC
>JAFLDC010000065.1:0-6964 GCA_017302775.1 Sphingomonadales bacterium | reverse complement strand
AATGCCGATATCCGCCCGGGGTCAAGCGTGGCGGTGATCGGGCTGGGACCCATCGGCCTGATGGCGGTTGACAGCGCGTTCGTCATGGGCGCGCACGTGGTCTATGCGATTGATCCGATCGCGGAACGCCGCGCCATGGCCGCGGCTGCCGGTGCGCTGGCCCTGCATCCGGACGAGGCGCTGGAACGCATTCGCGAAGACACGCGCGGCACCAAACTGGACTGCGTGGTTGAAGTGGTCGGCAGCGACGCCACGGTTGACTTTGCCCTGCGTCTGGTTCGGCGCCGTGGCACGGTCTCGGTAATCGGAGTGCAGCAGTCCCGCCGTTTTGCTTTCCCCCTCGAGCGTGCCTTCGCGGCAGGGCTGACCTTTCGCACGGGCACGTGTTCAGTCCCGGAAGAGCTTCCCGCGCTGTTTCCGCTGGTGCAATCAGGGCGCTTGCGCCCCGAACGCTATGTCAGCCACCGCCTGCCGCTGAGCGAAGGGGCAGAAGCCTATCGCTTGTTCGAGGCGCGTGAGGCTGGCGCCCTGAAAATGGTGCTGACGCCGGATTAACCGGCGGCAGCCTCGTTTGCCGCACTCAGTACAGCCCGGACCGACGCGGTCGCAACGTCCTCGTCGATGCCCACGCCCCACACGGTCTTGCCGTTCGGACCGATGCATTCGACGTAGGCGGCAGCCCGTGCGTCAGAACCGGCAGTCATCGCGTGTTCGGTGTAGTCCTTCACCTCGAGTGTAACGCCAAAGGTATCCGCGATCGTCGCCACAACCGAACTGATCAGTCCGTTGCCGCGGCCTGAAACCGACTGCTCCTTGTCATCCACCGCGATCTTGCCGGCGAACAGACGGGTTCCGTCCTGAGCCTTGGTTTCCTCGTAGTCGAGCAGCTGGAAATGCTGCGGGGTGCCAAGGTGGTAGGTCTTCTGGAACACGGTCCAGATATCCTCGGCAAACAGTTCGCGGCCGACTTCGTCGGCCAGTTCCTGGACATGCTTGGAGAAGTGCGCCTGCATCTTCTTGGGTAGCTTCAGGCCCTGGTCCTGTTCCAGCACCCAGGCGAATCCACCCTTGCCGGACTGCGAGTTGACCCGGATCACCGCTTCATAGTCACGGCCGAGATCCGCAGGATCGATTGGCAGGTACGGCATCTCCCACAGCTCATCGTTCTGCTTTTCGCGGGCTGCGAAGCCCTTTTTGATCGCGTCCTGATGGCTGCCAGAGAAGGAGGTGTAGACCAGCTCGCCAGCATAGGGGTGGCGGGGGTGGATCGGCAGTCGGTTGCAGTATTCAACCGTCTTGGCGATCCCGTCGATGTCGGAAAAATCGAGCTCCGGATCGATGCCCTGCGTGTACATGTTGAGGGCGACAGTCACGAGGTCGCAATTTCCGGTGCGTTCGCCATTGCCAAACAGACAGCCTTCCACGCGGTCTCCCCCCGCCATCAGGCCGAGTTCGGCTGCGGCGATCCCGGTGCCGCGGTCGTTGTGGGTATGCAACGAGATCACCACGCTGTCGCGGTTCGGGATCATGCGCCCAAACAGTTCTACCTGATCGGCATAGACGTTGGGAGTGGCGCATTCGACCGTGGCGGGCAGGTTGAAGATGATCGGCTTTTCCGGCGTAGGTTGCAGCACCTCCATCACCGCCGCGCAGACTTCGACCGAGTATTCGACTTCGGCGGTCGAGAAGGTTTCCGGGCTGTATTCGAACACCCAATCGGTGCCATGATACTTGTCCGCCTGATCGCGCAGCACCTTGGCACCGTCGATTGCGATTTCCTTGATCTGGTCTTTGGTCATGCCGAACACGACCTTGCGCCATACCGGCGAGACTGCGTTGTACAGGTGGACGATCGCCGTCTTCGCGCCTTCCAGGCTGGCAAAGCTGGTTTCGATCAGGTCACGGCGTGATTGCGTCAAGACCTGCACCGCGACATCGTCAGGGATGTTGCCGTTCCTGACCAGCCCGGAAATAAAGTCAAAGTCAGTTGCACCGCTGGCCGGAAAGCCGACTTCGATCTCTTTGCAACCCACTTTGAGCAGAAGCTCAAAAAAGCGCATCTTCTTTTCGGCCCCCATCGGGTCGATCAGCGCCTGGTTGCCATCGCGCAGGTCGGTGGAAAGCCAGCGGGGGGCCTTGGTAATCTGGCGCGAAGGCCACTGGCGGTCCGGCAGATTGATGGGCGGGAAGGGCCGGTATTTGGCCCCGGGGTTTTTCAGCATGGTCATGTCGTTGTCTCGAATATTGGCAATTGCGACTGGGTTGGTGCTGTTCAGTCTCCCTTGAGCGGCGCTGCGTGCCGCCCAAGTGCACGCCAGCTCACGCCCAAGGGCGGATAAGTCGCAGGGTAAGGCCAAGCGCGAGGGTCATGGCGCAGCCTATGCCGGGCAGGCTGCGCGTTGTAAAGTCCCTGTCGCGGCAGGCGGCTCAGCTATGGGACAGGGTCGGACCGACCACCGAGATCCGCTCGGCATAGCGTGCATGGGGGAAGTAATCCCACACCGCATGGTGCTGCGTTGCGACATTATCCCAGATAACCAGCGTGCCATCTGCCCATTGCACGCGGCACTGCGCGGTCAGCGTGCTTTCGATGTGCTGAAAAAACATTTCGAGCACATGGCGGTTCTCAACGTGATTGAGGCCTTTGATACCGGTCGTGAAGCCGCGGTTGACCCACAACAGCTGGCGGCCTGTAACGGGGTGGCGAATGACCACGGGGTGCACGGTGCGGTTGTAAGCCATCCCCTCAGGCTCGATCCCGTAGATCTGGCGATAGGGAAATGCGCCATCGTGCGTGGCCTTCAACTTTCCAGCCAGATCCTTGATGGGGTCTGACAGGCGGTCATAGCATTCATACATGCTGGAATAGATCGTATCGCCGCCGCCGCCGGCCGGTGCTTGGTGCATGTAAAGCAGACTCGCCGCGATCGGATCGGGATCGCAGGAGACGTCGGTATGCCAACCTTCCCCGGCGGTCATTTTCGATTCCGCCGTGGTGCGGACCGGGTAAACCTCCTCGTCATCGCCGCCGCGTGCCTTGTTGAGTGCATGGCGATGCAGGCGGCCAGTGCCAAACAGCCGGGCTACGGCTTTATGAGCCTCCCGTTCCAGCCTTTGATCCCGGATGACCAGGACCAGGCGCTCTGCCAGACGGGTACGCAGCTGATCGGCCAGTCCATCATCGAGATTGTTCAGATCGATCCCGGTTACTTCGCTGCCGATAACCGGCCCCAACTGCTGCTCTGTCCACACCACGGCCCACATCTCCCGTTGTACCGTTGCTTTTGCGACGGCTGTTGACGGTGAATGGCAGGGCGGCGCCATCCATGCTAGCGAATGACGACCCAAAATGGGTCAGAGGAATATGGAAATGCTCACTTTGGATCCCGCAGCCACTGACCAAAGGCTGCGGCTCGCCGGGTTTTTGGTCGCCAATCAGTTTCTTGCCGCCGCGCAGGTGCTGCGCAAGGCCTTTGGCCTGTCGCATGACGATGTCCTGATCGTTCTGACTGTCGCTTTGGGCAACGTGCAGCGGATGCTCCGCACCCCCGACGCCGAAGGATTGGTGACATCGACTGCTCTGGTTGCCCAGGACAGGATCGTTCCCGTATCGCGCCGCGCGGTCGCACGGGCGACCGGACTGCCCCGCGAAACGGTGAGACGGCGGACGGCGGCGCTGGTCGATGCCGGGGTGCTGCTGGAATGGAAAGGCGGGCTCAGAACCGCGCGCCGTCTTGTCCTGGTCCCGGACATTCGTGATGCAGTGCATCAATTGACTGAACTGAATGCCGGGACCAGCCGCGCCTTGCTGCGCGAGAACATTCTCGTCTGAGTACGCGCTGCAGCTTCGGGCTTGCCCCGCTGCGCCCCACCGGCAATAGTCGGTGCGAAACTGCAACTGATCAATACGGAGCTCCGATGGCCGTTCCCACTCCTGCGTCCGGACAATTCGATCCTGCCCGCCTGTCGCTGCTCGATCGCTTCGTCAAGGAACGCTATCTCGATAGCGGCCTGTTGCCGCATGCGCAGATCCTGATCGCCCGCAAGGGAGAAATTGCGCATTTCTCGTCACAAGGGTCCGCGCGCGAGGACGGCGGTGCGATTGACGAGACTTCGCTGTTCCGCATCGCCAGCATGACCAAACCGATCACGTCGATCGCTTTCATGATGCTGCTGGAAGCAGGACTGGTCGCATTAGACACCCCGGTGCATCACGTCCTGCCGGAGTTCAAGAACCTGGGGGTCTACAACGGCGGTGGGGCTGGAGTACCGTTCCTGACCAAGGCCTGCGAGCGGCCGATGCTGATGATCGACCTTCTGCGTCACACCAGCGGCCTGACCTATTCTTTTCAGAACCGTAGCAACATGGATGCCGCCTACCGTGCCGGGAAGCTGGAAAACTGGCATGGCAATCTCACGCTCGACCAGCTGGTGGCGGCGCTGGGTGAAATTCCGTTGGAGTTTTCCCCCGGCACGGCTTGGAACTACTCGGTGTCGACCGACGTGCTGGGCGCGGTGGTTCAGCGGTTGTCGGGCATGCCGTTGGATCAGTTCTTCGCCACGCGGATATTCGCGCCGCTCAAGATGGATGACACCTTCTTCGCGGTTCCGGACGGCAAGACTGATCGGCTGACCGATTGCTATACCTTCGTGCCGGGCAAGGGCAGGGTGATGTATGATCGCGCGGCCCAAAGCGCCTGGAGCCGGATGCCAACCCAGCTTTCGGGCGGGGGCGGGCTCGTTTCCACTGCGCTTGATTACCACCGTTTTTGCCAGATGCTGCTGAATGGCGGGGAGCTGGACGGCGCGCGGATTGTCGGCCGCAAGACGGTGGAGCTGATGACGATGAACCACCTGCCGGGGAATGGCGATCTGGCCAGCTGGTCGCGGTCGCTGTTCAGCGAGGCGACCAATGCCGGGGTAGGTTTCGGTTTGGGCTTCGCGGTCAATATCGATCCGGCCGCAACCATGATCCCCGGATCGAAAGGGGAGTACTATTGGGGCGGTATGTTCTCGACCGCGTTTTTTATCGACCCGGTTGAGCAACTGCACATGGTGTTCATGACCCAGCTGTCGCCCAGCTCGGTTTATCCGATCCGCCGCGAGCTCAAGACGCTGATCTATTCGGCGCTGCTCTGATGTCAGTCAACGCGCTCTACGAGGAGATGGGACTGACCCGGATCGTCGAGATCGATCCGGCCGGACGGGCGGTGCTTGAGTACGAGGCGCGCCCCGCGCAGTGCCATTCCGGCGGCGTGGTGCAGGGCGGTTTCGTGACCGGGTGGATCGATGCCGCGATGGCGCATGCCGCGATTGCCCTGGCGGGGGACTCCGTCGTGCCGATGACGCTGGAACTGAAGGTCAGTTTCTTCGCCCCCGCACGGCCCGGCCCGGTTTTCGCCGAAGGATGGGCGGTCAAGCATGGCAAACGCACCGCCTTCTATGAAGGGGCGCTGAAAGACGCTGCCGGCAATCTACTGGCCAAAGCCACCAGCACGATGGCGATGATCGACCGGGGCAGAGTGGAAGCTGCATCGAAAGCGGCGACAGCATCCGGTTGATTGGGAGAATGTGATGGACCGTATCCAGCCCTTTACCCTGCGTGTGCCGAAGAGCCAGATTGACGATCTTAATGCCCGTCTCGACCGGGCGCGGTGGCCAGAGAAGGAAACTGTGGAGGACTGGTCGCAAGGCACCCCGCTGGCGGCCCTGCAGGACCTTGTTGCCTATTGGCGCCACGGATACGACTGGTGGGCCTGTGAAGCCCGCCTTAACGCACTCGGCCAATTCACAACGGCAATTGACGGGCTGGATATCCATTTCCTGCACATCCGATCACCCCATCCGGCGGCCTTGCCACTTATCATGACGCACGGCTGGCCCGGTTCGGTTATTGAATTCATGGGCGTGATTGCAGCGCTTACCGATCCGGAAGATCCATCGCAGGCATTTGATCTCGTCCTGCCGTCGCTTCCCGGCTTTGGCTTTTCCGGCAAACCGCGGGCGATCGGCTGGGGCGTGGAAAAGATCGGGCAGGCCTGGGGCGAGCTGATGCGGCGGCTGGGCTATTCGCGCTGGGTCGCCCAGGGTGGCGATTGGGGCAGTGCGGTTACGACGGCGATCGGGGTGCAGAAAATAGAAGGATGCGCGGGTATTCATCTCAACATGCCGATCGGGAGGCCGCTCCCCGAAGATCTTGAAAATCCGTCACCGGCAGAACTCAAGGCACTGGGCGCACTGAAACACTATCAGGATTGGGATTCGGGCTATTCAACCCAGCAGCGCACGCGGCCGCAAACAGTCGGGTATGGTCTGGTTGACAGTCCAGTGGGGTTGGCCGGTTGGATCTTCGAGAAGATGTGGGCGTGGACCGACAACGCCGGCTCACCTTTCGACGCATTGACCCGTGATGCGATCCTCGACAACATCATGCTCTATTGGCTGCCTGGCAGCGGAGCGTCATCAGCCAGGCTCTATTGGGAAAGCTTCGGTTCGTTTGCGCCGCAGCCGATCGAAGTTCCCGTAGCGGTAAGCGCTTTCCCGCGCGAGATTCTGCCGACGCCCCGCAAATGGGCGGAGCGCAACTATCAGCATCTGATTCACTGGGGCGACATGGAGCAGGGCGGCCATTTCGCCGCGTGGGAGCAGCCGGAGGCATTTGTTTCGGAGCTTCGGACAGCATTCCGCACGTTGCGGTAATCATCCGGCGCGCTCGTGGTATGATCCTCAGCGCGATCAGTTGATCTTGCGGGTGGAAAGAGGCCGCAACGACCGGTCGGAGATTACTTTTCAAAGGCTGCTGTAATTGTCAGCACGACATCGTCGCTCACCAGGGGCACATCACCATCAAGGCCCCACTGCGACCGCTTGATTACGCTCGTGCCGTGGAAACCTATCGTTTCCTTACCGGTTAGCGGGTTCTTTCCGGCCCCCGCAAAGGTTGCGGCGATGGTGACGGGATGAG
>JAFLDC010000064.1:2597-10101 GCA_017302775.1 Sphingomonadales bacterium | reverse complement strand
CGGCGCTTCCTTGCGCGCCGCGCGCTCGCCCATCACATAGACCCGCAAGGCGGAATGCGGAATCTGCGCGGCGATATCGATATCGAGCGCCCGCTTGGCGAGGGCATCGAGGTATTCAGGAAAGGTCTCCCAGTTCCATGGCAGGCCCTCGGTCATCACCACTTCGGGGATATCCTCGATCCCTTCCATCAGCTTGACCAGGGTATCGCGCTGCTGGGGACGGCACGGCGCAAACCCTACTCCGCAATTGCCCATCACCACCGTCGTCACGCCGTGACTTGACGAGGGGGAGAGGCGGCTTTCCCAGGTAACCTGTCCGTCAAAATGGGTGTGCACATCGATGAAGCCGGGTGTCACGATCTGACCGGCGGCGTCGATCTCCTCGGTTGCGCTGCCAACGGCCAAACCAACCGCTGCAATCCGGCCGTCCTTGATCGCGACGTCCGCCAGGCAGCCCGGCGCTCCGGTGCCGTCGTGAACCACGCCGCCCCGGATGATCAGGTCGTAGTGCATCGTGCCAGCCCTCTCGCCTTGCAGGTCTCCAGAACGCAGGTCGGTCCCGTTTCGCAATTGATCCCAAACCTGGCGCTGTCCCGCAAGCGATATTCACGGCCAGCCACGAATATCGCGGGGTAGCATTCAAACAGACGTTGACACTCCGCCACCCCCCCGCTAGTGGCGCCCTCCTACCCGGCAGCGGCGCTTCGGCCTTCTGCCCCGTGCCCAGATGGCGGAATTGGTAGACGCACCAGCTTCAGGTGCTGGCGCTCGCAAGGGCGTGGAGGTTCGAGTCCTCTTCTGGGCACCATCGCTTCCTCCGGACATGTCCATAAATGTCCGGAGAAGTCCCCAAAATCAAAGGTTTTTGACGGTTGGCTCGTCCACCCGCATCCGGTCAAATTCGTTGCAATTGACGGTATCCGACGGTATTTTTGACGGTATCGAAACCGACGAAAAGGTGGCGTCATGCTTACCGATCTGGCCGTCCGAAAAGCCGTTGCACGCGAAAAGCCCTACAAGCTTGCAGATGGAGGCGGGCTATACCTGCTCGTAACGAAAGCTGGTCAGCGGTGTTGGCGGGTCGATTATCGTTTCGGGGAAAAGCGGGCGACGGCAGCCCTCGGGGTCTATCCCACCATTTCTCTGGCCGAGGCGCGCGCCAAGCGGCTTGAACTGAAGAAGCAGATTGCCGAGGGCATCAACCCCTCTGCCAAGCGCAAGATCGACAAAATCACCGGTCCCCTTGCCAACGTGAACAGCTTCCGGGCGGTTGCTGAGGAATGGCTCGACAAGGCAGGCCGGGAAGGCCGCGCCGAGGTGACATTGGGCAAGCTGAAGTGGCTGCTCGACTTCGCCCACCCCATCATCGGGGAACGCAAGATTGGCGACATCAAAGCGCCGGAGCTGCTGGCCGTCCTCCGCGCCGTCGAAAAGCGCGGGCATTATGAAACTGCACGGCGGCTGCGCAGCACCTGCGGGCAGGTGTTCCGCTATGCCATCGCCACCGGGCGCGCCGACCGCGACATTTCGGCAGACCTGCGCGGCGCGATCACTGTTCCCAAAGTCACGCACCGCGCGGCGATCACCGATCCGGTCGAGGCTGGCGTCCTGCTGCGGGCGATAGACGCCTATTCAGGCTATCCCGTCACCCATGCGGCCCTTCGGCTCGCTCCCCACGTCTTCGTGCGCCCTGGCGAGCTCAGACACGCCGAATGGACCGAATTTGACCTGACCAAGAACGTCTGGACCATCCCCGCCGAGAAAACCAAGATGCGCGTCGCCCACCGCGTGCCGCTGACCCGGCAGGTGCTCGCCATTCTGGAGGAACTGCGCGAGATCAGCGGTGCCCGCCGCTACCTCTTCCCGGCTCAAGGCAAGCGGGATCGTCCGATGTGCGAAAACACGATAAATCTCGCCCTGCGGCGCATGGGGTTTGACAGCAAGACGATGACCGCCCACGGCTTCCGCGCCATGGCGAGCACGCTGCTGAACGAACAAGGTCATTGGAATCCTGATGCCATTGAGCGCCAGCTTGGCCATGCCGAGACCGACGATGTCCGCAGGGCCTATGCACGCGGTGAGCATTGGGATGAGCGGATCAGGATGTTGGGAAGCTGGTCCGACTACCTTGACCAGCTACGGTCCGGCGCGAAGATATTGCAGGGCAGCTTCCGCAAGCCGCCTAGCGCCGCGATTTCTGGATAAGGCGGCGCAGGCTGGCGACGGTGATCAGTGTCGATGCGCCGATCTTGACGACATCGACCTCACCCGCCGCGATCAGCTCATAGAGCTTTGAACGACCAATCCCCGTCAGCTGCACCGCGACCGGGATACGCACCGTCAACGGCTCCAGCGGCAATTGCGGGGTGTCAGGCATGGTAGCTGTTTTGGACAAGGCGCGGGGCATGAACTTCGCTTTCGTCAGATGGATTCCATGCGCGCCATCATGCCCGAAATGATGGCTTGCCTCTATCGCCGCCTCTACGCCTGACTACGCCCCGCAGCCCGGCGCAGACAAACAAGCTGCCGGAAAGAGGGGGATAGATGGTGTGGCTTGCGGCAGGTGTTGCGCTTCCCGGCCAAACTTCATCAAAACAGACCATTTCGTTCCCATCGCAGTTTGGCGTTGCTGGGCGGCTTTTAGGTGGCTGCGGACCACCATCGGCGGAATCGGTAAGGCAGCAGGATTCGGGCTGTTTTGGAGGGCGAGATAAAAGAGGTGCCAGCACTCGGTTGTTAAGCAGATGAGTTATAACAGCTTTTCCGTATGGCACCGAATTTCCGGTGCCATACGGACCTTCTGAAAGCCCCGGATTTCAGCCCTGAAACGGTATGGCACCGCCCAAAATCGACAGATTGCGCCGCCGGAGTCTGAGCAGCCACCATCGCATCACCGCCCCAACCCTGGCACCCATCGCACTCGGCCTATCGTTGACCGAGGCAGACCGAGCAAAAACGCCCGAAAATCAGGAGTGCCATCCGGTTACGCCGCAGATTTCCGCGCTTTTGCGCAACATCGTATGGCAGACATCCCGCAGTGCCATACAAAATACCCCAGCTGAACCAACCACATAAGGGCCAGGTGCTGGCACTCCTTTTATCTTGCCCTCCATTTCGTACGCTCACCTACCCCGCTTTCCTACGCCACAACACGACGCCCAGACCATCTGGCATTTACGCTTTCGCCGCCCGCTTGGGATGGGTAAGCAGGCGGAAAGCATTCGAATATTCCAAAGGCGCGGTCGAAATTATGAAAATTGATGCAGCAGACATCGGCGAATTCGTTCTCTTCTCGGAAGATGAAGTAAAAGCCCTTGAAGACCGGGTCATAGAACGTGATGCTCGGGGCAAGACGACTGCCCATGTGACCTGCCTTGTTCGCGGAAAGGAAGTGCAGCTCAAGCCGGAAGAGCGCGTCCGTCAGCTTTGGTTGGCCAGATTGATTGACAAGTTCGGCTATGCCCCTTCGCGCATTGCTGTCGAATACCCCATCACATTCGGCCGCGACACGTCAAAGCGTGCGGATATCGTCGTGTTTGATGCCGACCGGAAAACTGTTCCCTACATCATCGTCGAGGTGAAGCAGCAAAAGTTCAAGGACGGCAAGGAGCAGCTCCGTTCTTACGCCCATGCCACCGGTGCACCGCTGGCCGTGTGGAGCGATGGGGTGCAGGCCGAAGTCTGGCACCGCAAAAACCCCAACTACTTCATGCCGATCCACGAGCTGCCACGTGCTGACCAAACGATCGAGCAGGTCGTCGACCAACCCTGGACCATCCAGACCTTGATGGATCTGGAAGATGAACGGGCGAAGGAAGGCAAATCCGCCCGCTCGCTGCGCGATCTCATTCAGGACATGGAAGACGAAGTGCTGGCCAACGCCGGTGTTGATGTGTTCGAGGAGGTCTTCAAACTGATCTTCACGAAGCTGTTTGACGAGATGACATCCTACCAGATGCATCGCAACCTGCGCTTCCGTAACAACAACACGGCGGCCCAGCTCAAATCCGCCATCCAGGCGCTGTTTGACGAGGCCAAGCAGAAATGGCCGGGTGTGTTCTCGGATGATGAACGCATCCGCCTGTCACCCGATCACCTGCAGGTTTGCGTCGGTTCGCTGGAGGAATGGAAGCTGTTCAATTCCAACCTTGATGTGGTTGATGATGCCTTCGAATACCTCGTGTCGAAATCGTCGAAGGGCGAAAAGGGCCAGTATTTCACCCCGCGCTGGGTGATCGACATGTGCGTGCGAATGATGAACCCGCAGGAACATGAAACGGTGATCGACACGGCGTGCGGATCGGCAGGATTTACCGTCCACACCATGTTCCATGTCTGGAAGCAGATTTACGGGGAGCTGGGCAAATCTGAAGGTGATCTGTTCACCATGGAGGCGAAGGAGCCGCGCGCGATTGAATATGTCCGCCGCAATGTGTTTGCGGTCGATTTTGACGAAAAGAGCGTCCGCGTGTCCCGCTGCCTCAACCTGATCGCGGGCGACGGTGAAACCAATGTCCTGCACCTCAACACACTCGACTGGACGAAGTGGGACGAAACCACCAAGCAGGATGATTGGCAGGAAACCTATGCCACCGGCTGGAACGGGCTGAAGAAGCTCCGCACCGTCAAAAAGCCCGGCGAATATCGCCAGTTCAATTTCGATGTGCTGATGGCCAATCCGCCCTTTGCCGGGGACATCAAACAATCCGACATGCTCAGCCCCTATGAGGTGGCGCACAAGAAGGATGGCAAGCTGGACAAGGCGGTGGCCCGCGATCTGCTGTTTATCGAACGCAACATTGACTTTCTGCGCCCCGGCGGACGCATGGCGGTGGTGCTGCCTCAGGGCCGGTTCAACAATTCATCCGATCAGCGCCTACGCGAATTCATCATGGAGCGGTGCCGGATTCTGGCGGTGGTCGGCCTGCACCCCAACACGTTCAAACCGCATACCGGCACCAAGACCAGCGTGCTGTTTGTGCAAAAGTGGAATGACAAGCCAGCGGATGGACCGCTGTGCCCCCGGCAAGACGATTACAACATCTTCTTCGCCACGCAGCAGGTAGAGAGCGTCGATAACTCGGGCCGCAAGGTTTACCGCAAAAAGCCCGATGGTTCGGCCATGCGTGACAAGCACAACCACCTGATCGTCGAACATGATCTGTTCAACCATGATGGGCTGACGCAAGACGGCATCGCCGAAGCATTCGAGCAATTTTCCAAGCGCGAGGGCCTGCCTTTTTTTCGGTAGGCCCCTTCAATCAGGACCGGTTTGCCGGTCTGTTGGAGGGGCTTGACGCATCGATCGTCTCGGTGTCGCGCATCGGTGATTTGAATCCAGGATTCAGAATTGATGCCGAGTTTTTCTCGCGTGCCGCACTTGATGCTTTGGCTGGAATCCGAGCTAAAGGTCATGAACCGCTTGGCGATGTTTGCCGCCGAATTCAGCACCCAATTGAAGTTAAACGGGAATATGAAGATGATGGCCTGTTAACCATCATGGCGAAAAATGTCAGATCAAATCGAGTTGATTTGGCGGACACTCGTTACATGCCTGATGAGCTGTTGCCCACGGTGGCACGAAACCGATTGTCGAATGGCGACATCTTGGTCACCCGCACCGGAGCAAATTTCGGCCAAACAGCGCCGTGGAAACGAGGTGTAGATGCCTACGCTTGTGCAGACATTCTCATTTTGCGCGAGCCGTCTGTGCCTAGCGGATATTTGAGCAGCTTTCTTGAGAGCAGGATCGGCAAGCCACTGATGCTACGTGGCGGCTATGGTGCCGGTCAGCCGCATATTGCTCCCCCTTATTTAGCCAACATGTTGATTCCGAGATTAGGGATAGTCGAGGGCCGCATCGATCAGATCATAAACTCAGCTTCCGCACTTGAGGAAAAGGCGGCGACAGTTCTTGATGATGCCGGAACGACGCTATTGGAGGCCCTCGGCCTTGCCGATTGGACGCCGCCGGAACCTTTGACCTATGCAGCCAAAGCCAGCGACGCCCTCGCTGCCGGTCGGCTGGATTCCCGTTTTTTCGCGCCCCGGATACAGGCATTGCTCGACATTCTGTCCGCTGGTGGCCGGACGATTTCGGATGTCGCCAAGCCGCGCCGGGAGAAGTTCCGGCCCGACCAGCATCTGATGTTTGATTATATCGAGATCAGCGACATGGACGGTGCGGGCGCAACGGGCAGAACCCGGCTGGTCGCGGCCGAAGCCCCCAGCCGCGCGACATGGCATGTGAGGCCCGGCGATATCATCACATCCAGCGTGCGGCCCATCCGCCGCCTGTCTGCGCAGATCATGCCCGATCAGGATGGGTTCGTCTGCTCGTCCGGCTTTGTCGTCGTGCGCCCGCAAGACATCGCGCCCGAGGTGCTCCTCACCTACTTGCGCTTGCCAGTCATTTGCGAGCTGCTCGACCTTTACGCCAGTGCCAGCATGTATCCGTCGATTACCGATGCCGACATTTTCAACCTGCCGATGCCTGAATTGACAACGCATGTTGAAACGCAAATCGTCGATCATTTGCAGAATGCGCGTTTGGCAAAAGCCCGCGCGGCGTCTCTACTCGACGCAGCCAAGCGCGCCGTGGAAATCGCCATCGAAGACAGCGAGACCGCCGCGCTAGCTTATCTCGCCGATGTGGAAGGGGCAAACTGATGGCGGGGCTGGGAGACAATTTGAAACGCTGGCGCGATGCTGCGGAAGTGGATTGGTTCAGTCAGTTCATCAAGGCATGGATACCGTTCAATGCCTGGATGACGGATACATATGGCGATCTTTCAGACCGGGAACTGCTCGACAAGGTCAAAGGCAATGCCAATGTCGTGAAGAACAAGACCGTGCCGATGATGTCGCGCAACCTGCAAATGGCGCAGGATGCCGAGCGCGGATGGCAGGATGATAGCGCCGACGCGCAGGAATTTCGCTTGCAGATTGGCGAACTCCATCGCCGCCTGCAAGAATGCATCGTTGAAGGGCGCAAGGGCCGGGTGGGCTTTGAAACCGTAGACATTGGCGCGAATGCGAAGAAGGATGCGCCGGCAACAAAGTGGAAGCGGAATTTCCGCTGCCGCCGTGACCATCCCGCCAAAGGGGAAGTGCACCTCGAAATCTCGGCGACCAAAACTGTCGCGGCTTTTGCCTTGACGCTTCCTACTCACGAACGAAAAGCGCTTGAAGATGACGCGGGGTTCAAGGCGCTAAAAGAGCAACAGCGGGCACTTCTGATTGCACTTTTTGAGGAAGTCGCACCAAGATATGTTATGAATGTCTTGGCTGCCCACGGCGAACCTAAGTTTCTGACATATGGGACTGTGAAATTCGTGGAAGATGCTGAGAAGAATTTTTCAGCGCTGGTTGATGTTTTGTATGGACTTCGCAATGCGCTCTTTCATGGTTCGATCACGCCGAACGAAACCCATAACCAAATTTACAAGCCTGCATATCTGCTGGTCATGAGATTGGTGAAATGCACCTTGTGAATATGTGCATC
>JAFLDC010000064.1:0-2587 GCA_017302775.1 Sphingomonadales bacterium | reverse complement strand
GAAGGGAATGGGCAATGTGGCGCGAATCTGAATTCCGCGAATGGCTGGAGGCTCGGGGGGCCAAAACGCAAGCCGGGCGCAATTCGCGGGTCCACGCCGTCAAGACCATTGAAAAGAACCTAGCCGCACTCGGATCGACCCACTCCGATCTTGCAGCGGCCCATCATGCGGATGGATTCTCGCAGTTGCGCGAACGTATCCGCACCATGCGCCAGGACGCCAAAGCGGGCGGCAATGATTACCGCATCCTCATGCCGGATTCGGAAAAGCCGCTGAACCGGCTATCCAACTGGAATAGCTGGCTGGCGCAATATGGCCGCTTTCTTTCAGGGGAGGCTTCGTCGGCAGACGATGAAGTGGATGATGCGAGCAGCGACGAAGAGCTGTTGAAACGCTTCGATGGCGATGCCCGCTTTCGGGAGGCTCGCAAAAACTGGTCTGATGAGCAGCGATCTGCGTTCTGCAATATGGCACGTGCCGTTCATGAGGTGGGGCTGGATTGGTATCATACCAACATCCCGCAGATACGCTTTGGTCGCCGGTCGCCCGGTGAGGAAAAAGCGCCGGGTACACTTGGCAGCGTGCAGTTGCGGAAGGGTGGCGGATTTCTTGAATTCAGCCACCAGCATGAGCGCCTGAACCTTGCGGGTACATTTCAGTTTGACGAAACATCTGCCGACGAACTGGCCGCTGTGATCGAAGAAGCAGAGGATTCAATCCGCGGCTGGCTGCCGCCGCAGCCTGCGCGCCAAGGGTATTGGCCCGACGAAACCGCCATCGATGAATCGGATTCGCAAGCAGACCGCATCCGGCAATATGTGCTGGAGCACTATATCGAACCTGCCCGCGAGCATGGCGATGATCGTGTCACCATCGTTGTCGGCCCGCTGAACAATGAGATGGGCCTGCATATGGCGTGGCCAAACATCTGCCAGGCGCTTGAAGGCCGAAAGTTTCTGGAGCTGGCCAAAGTGCCACCCCCGATTGCCGAGGGACCAAAGCAGAGCACGACCAGAAAGCTGACATTCGTATTATCGGAAGGAGCCATTCCGATGGCCGACGTTAAGCCTGATCCACAGAACCTGATCCTTTATGGACCGCCGGGCACGGGGAAAACATATCGCACGGCTCTCGAAGCGGTGAGGCTCTGCGATCCCGATGCAGAGTATCCTTCCACGGCAGAGGGGCGGAAGGCGCTGATGAAGCGTTATCGCGAGCTGGAAACTGAGAAGCGGATTGCCTTCGTCACATTCCACCAGAATTATGACTATGAAACTTTTGTCGAAGGCCTGCGGCCAGAGACTGGCGACAACGAGGGCGGTTCTGCGGGATTTCGGCTCGAAGCCCGTGCGGGTATCTTTCGGGAAATATGCGCATTGGCCGACCAGGCTCGCAATCGGACGGCACCTTCAGCTGCGGCAACGGGCTACGACTTCTCCGGGAGACGGTTCTGGAAAATGGGACAAGGTGCCATTGGCACCGAGGATGACGTTTACGACTCCGCTGTGGCCAACAATTACGTTACGCTTGGTTGGGGCGGTTCCATCGATTGGAGCGATGAGCAGTTCTCCACCTTCGAAGCGATCAAGGCTGAATGGCTTGCGCAAAACCCCGAGGACACGACGCCAAGTAACTGGACCCAGACGTGGCCGTTTCGCTGTGAGATGCAGATAGGTGACATTGTCATAGTTCCCTACGGCAATACTGCGTTTCGCGCGATTGCCGAGGTCACTGGCGACTATCGGTTTGAACCTTCGGCTGAGGGCTACTACGCGCATCGCCGCGATGTGCGCTGGCTCCTGACACTGGACGAACCTTTGCCACTCGATACGATCGTCGATGGCAATTTCACAATGCGCACGCTCTACTCACTGCCAACGAAGCGCGTTAATCTTCCCGCGCTTGGCCGATTGATTGCTGGCGATAATGACAGTGACAGTAAAGTAGAACCTCTGAGCGAAGCCTTACCTGACCAGTTTGTGCTGATCATCGATGAGATAAATCGCGCCAATATCTCCAAGGTTTTCGGCGAACTCATTACGCTTATCGAACCGGACAAGCGGCTTGGCATGGACAACTGGCTGACGCTCACATTGCCGTATTCGAAGAAACGGGATTTTGGCGTACCATCCAATCTCCACATCATCGGCACGATGAACACGGCAGACCGGTCCATCGCGCTGCTGGATACTGCGTTGCGGCGGCGATTCAATTTTCGGGAGATGGCTCCAGAACCTGGCCTGCTGGTGGATGCCAGCAAACGGACAGGGATTGATCTTGTGCGCGTGCTGACCACTATCAACCAGCGCATCGAGTATCTGATTGATCGGGAACACCGCATCGGCCACGCCTTTTTCATCGGTTGCGAGACAGCCGAACAGGTTCATGCCGCCATGCGCGATAAGGTTATTCCGCTGTTGCAGGAATACTTCTTCGAGGACTGGAGCCGTATCCGTGGTGTGCTTGGTGATGGGTTCATTGGCTCCGTGACGCTCAAATGCCCCCTTGGCGAGGGCGAAGACCGAAAGAGCTGGTTTGTGAGATGGGAAAAGCAGCCAGATGGGCGCAGCCGTTTCCCAGAAGCTGC
>JAFLDC010000063.1 GCA_017302775.1 Sphingomonadales bacterium | reverse complement strand
CAAGCTGGCTTTGGTCCGCGAAATTCCGGCTGAACACGATCACGTCGCGGTGGTGGGTGATAATCGCAAGCTGGTGATCTTCAGTCTTGAGGAGCTGCCGGTGCTGGCGAAGGGGCAGGGGGTTACCCTGCAACGCTACCGCGACGGCGGCCTGGCGGATGCCACCACGATTCGGCTGGATGAAGGGCTCAGCTGGAAGATGGGCGGCGATAGCGGCCGAACCCGAACCGAGCCTGACATGCGGCTGTGGAAGGTCGCTCGCGGCGCGGCCGGGCGGATGCCGCCGAACGGCTTCCCGCGCGACAACAAATTCTAACGCTGCGGCACCAGGATCAGCTTGTCGCCCTCAACCCGCCAGCTGCCAAGCTGGCTTAGCAGGTTCATGCCGATCACCTGGGTATCGTCACTGGTCTGGTCGGGCACTGCCACCTGCAGTCCGCTGATCGCGATATTGCCGAACCGTAGGGTTTCAACTGTACCCAGTCGGGCGGTAATGACGCCATTGGCCGTTTCCAGTTCGAGCGGCAATTCGCGCGGATCGGGCGTGATGCCAAGGTTGCGCGCCGTGGTCCGGCCGATCCCGGTGTAAGTCGCACCCGTATCAATCAGAAAGTCGAGCGGCTTGCCATTGACCAGCGCCGTAACCCAGAAATGGCCATCGCTGGCCATGGGTATAATGGTTTCGCTGCCGCTGACGTGCAAGGAAGGGCGCTGGTTCAGTTCCATCGACGCATCAGACCGCTCCGCCTGCAGCGCCAGTAGTCCGATCTGCAGCAGCAGCACCGTACCCAGAGCCAGATATCCGGTCCGGCGCAGCCAGATCGCCTGAGCCGGGCGTTCATTTTCAAGCATCCATCCGGCCCCGGCCAATACGATCCCGGCGACCGCCACGAACAACAGCGGTGCGACGCTTGCCAGCTCTCCCAGGCCGTTCATTGCCGCTCTGCCAGTTCGGTATCGAGCAGGGATGGGATCACCGCGTCATCGAAGCCTGCCTCGATCCAACGCTCTTCGATCCGGCGCAGCGTCCGCGCCACTTCTGGCCCGGCCTTGATCCCGCGGGCGACCACTTCGCCGCCCTTGAGTGGAAAGACGGGAACCTCCCAGTCGGCCAAGGGTGCGACGCTTGCTCCGGCCAACAGCAGTCGGTCCAGAGCGGACTCGCGCCCAAGACGGTAGGCGAGGGGGCGGGCTTCGCGGGCCCCTACCTCACCGGGCAGGGGGCTTTGACCACGCCCAGCCGCCTGTATCAGCCGTTTCTTCTGGGCGCCGGACAGGCGAAACCGGCTGGCGATCTGTTCGGCCAGCACGGGATCGGCGGGAAGCAAGGCCGCCAGCCGCCGCAACGCATCGGCTTCGACCGCCTGGCTCTGCTCCTGCGCCACCAGCGCGGTCAGCGCCGCCGGGTCTGCCTCAGGCAAAACCACTTGCAACACGCCCAGCTCCGCCATCCGCGCCACGGTGGGCGCAGGATCGGGTAAGCCCAGAAGGTTCATCATCTCCATCCCGATCCGTTCCCGCGACAGACCTTTGAGCGTCTGGGCAAGTTCGGCGCAGGCCTGTTCGGCAGCGGGATCGGCCGGCAGCGAGCCGAAGCGGGCCTGAAACCGGAAGTAGCGCAGGATACGCAAATGATCCTCGCGGATCCGCTCATGCGGATCGCCGATAAAGCGCATCCGGCGCGCGCGGAGATCGTCCCAGCCGCCGAACCAGTCGAACACCTCGCCAGAGCTGGGATCGGCATAGAGCGCATTGATCGTGAAATCACGCCGCGCCGCGTCGTCTTGCCAGTCTTGCGCAAAGGCCACGGTGGCACGGCGGCCATCGGTCGATACGTCGTGGCGCAGCGTGGTGATCTCTACCGGGCCGCCCTTCAGCAAGGCCGTGACGGTGCCATGATCGATCCCGGTCGGGATTACGCTGATGCCGTGGGCTTTGAGCCGCCGCATCACTTCTGCCGGTTCGAGCGGGGTGGCGATGTCGATGTCTTTCACCGCCAGTCCCAGCAGTGTATCGCGCACTGCCCCGCCGACGTAGCGGGCGTTGCCAGCCCCCAACGCGCCGATCAGCACGGCCAGGTCGGCGCGTTTCACCCAGGCGGCGTCCGGCAAGCGCATCACCAGGCAATCCGCCTCGCCAGATTGGCGATAATTGCTGCGGTGACGCCCCAGATCCGATGTTCCTGCCACATGATCTCGATGTAGCTTCTTTCAGTCCCGCCCCAAAACGCTGATTGCCGCTGGTGATTGGCAGAATCGAATACGAAATCGACCGGCGCTTCGAACCACTTTGCCACTTCGGTCGGGTTGGGGCGGATCTCGATATCGGGCGGGACCACGGCGATCACCGGGGTTACCGCATAGCCGGTGCCGGTGCGGTAGACATCGCTGGCGCCGATCACCGTTACTTTCGCCGGATCGATCCCCAGTTCCTCGTTCGCTTCGCGCAAGGCTGCCTCGACCGGCGTTTCCCCCGGATCGATTCCGCCCCCAGGGAAGGCCACTTGCCCAGGATGCGATCGCATGTTCGAAGGGCGGTGGATCAGCAGAAAACCGGGCCGCTCGCGCTCTGTAATTGCGGCGAGCACGGCTGCCGGGCGCAAGTTGCGCGGAACGTCACGATGATCCTGATGCAGCCCTTCGATGGGCACGGCATGGCCTGCGGCATGGAGCTGGCGGACGCGGTCGGCCAGGGTCATCTCGGCACCAGTGAGAATGTCATACCCTTGCTGGAAAGGGTCAGCTCGGGTGAGGCCAGTTCGACCAGTTGCAACCAGGTACTACGGTTGATCCGTGCTGCGGTGCCATGACGGACGGCGATATAGACTGCCGGGCATTCCGCATCGCCGCTGACGCTGAGGGGGTGATCCGGTCCGGCTACAATTACCTCGTCCGTGTTCAGACGGAATGCCAATGCACCATCGCGGCTTGCCACGTCCGTTGCGATGAAGGCGGCATCTTCCACCTCGATCGCTTGCTTTTCGTGCGGAGTAACCAGCCAGTGGCGACCGTCGTCGTCACGGCGCAGCAAACCGGAAAACGCGCGAATCATGGCCGGACGCCGGATTTCCCCGCCGTCGTGAAACCAGCGGCCATCGGCCTTGATCTCCATCAGGCTATCACCGCTGGCCTGCGGGTCCCACTGCTCGACCGGGGGCAGCTTGCGCTGTGCGGCAAGATCCGCAATCTCGGCAGGGCTTAGCGCGGCAAGATCGGGCGGGGGGACATAGGGCATCGACAGTGCGATGCCAGATCAGCCTAGCCGCGCCAAGGGCCAAGCATGCCCTGCGCGGGCAGGACTGCCGGATTGGCACAGCGAACCAGCAGCCGGTGCTGCTCGAACGGCCCGGGCAGTGACCATCCGGTGGTGGCCCCGTTGGCGAATCCGAAAAAGCGCCCATAATATTCCGGATCGCCGATCAGCACTTGCGGCAGCGGCGCTTCCGGGCTGAGCGCAGCCAGCGCCGCCGCCATCAGCGCCTTGCCAAAGCCTTGCCCCTGATGTTCGGGCAGAACAGCAACCGGGCCGACCATGATCATCGGATGCGCTCGTCCGGCGGGGTCGGTCAGGGCAACGGGCCAGCACTGGATCGTGCCTACCAGATGATCGTCACGATCGATCGCAGCGAACGACAGGGCTGGAAGCCAGTCGGTCCCGGCGCGGACCTTGTAAGCGGTTCGCTGATGCCGCTCCGGTTCGAACGCACGGTCGAGCAGGGCTTCGACCAGCGCGGGATCGACATTGTCGAGCGGGATCAGGACGGCATCGGACATGGCGCGCGCCGATAAGGCGGCCCGGCCGGAATGTCGAACTATTTGCGCGTCAGGCGCAGCAAGCGGCCGTCAGCGCCATCTTCCAGCAGTAGCAGCGCACCGTCATCGGCCTGCATCACAGCACGGATCCGGCGCTCCATCGGGTAGCGCGCCTCTTCATAGGCCTTGTCACCATCAATCCGTACGCGGACCAGCGCCGTCGGGTTCATCGCGCCGATCAGGGCCTGCCCCTGCCATTCCGGCCACATCTTGCCGGTGTAGAATATCATTCCGCCAGGCGCGATCACCGGGTTCCAGAACAGTGCTGGGGCGGTGAATTCCGGGCGGGTATCGTGGTGCGGGATGAAATCTCCGCTGTAATGCTTGCCTTCTGAGACGACCGGCCAGCCATAGTTCGCCCCCGGCTTGACCAGATTGAGCTCATCCCCGCCAGCAGGACCGTGTTCGAGGTCCCATAACCGGCCATCGGGCGCGAACTGCAAGCCAAGGATATTGCGGTGCCCCATCGACACCTGCTCGGGTGCACCGCCGGGACTGCCGCTGGCGACAAGCGGCAGGCGGATGATCTTGCCAAGATCGCTGGCCGGATCCTGCGCGGGTTGCATCTTCTGGCGCTCGCCCGAGGCGATATAGAGGTACTTGCGATCCGGACTGACGACCAGCCGATGCGAATAATGGCCGCGGCCGGTTACCTTCGGGTTCTGCCGCCAGATCACCGCGAAGCCTTCGAGCCGTGGGGCACCCTGGCCGGGCACCAGGATCGCCGTGCCCACCGCCGCGCCGCGGGTGTCGTTCCCCCCGGCTTCGGCCCAGCTGAGATAGATCCGGCCTGATTTTGCAAAGTCCGGCGCGGCAATCACGTCGCCAAGCCCGCCTTGGCCGCCAGCATCCACGGCGAAAGGCAGGGGAACTTCGCTGACAGCACCGCTGGCGCTGCGGAGCTTGAGCTTGCCCGCTTTCTCCGTGACCAGCAACGCCCCGTCAGGCAGCTTTGCCATGGCCCAAGGCGCATCGAATGTGCCGATCTGTTCGATGGCGAACTGGCCGTCAGCCTGCTGGATCGCCCGGAGGCTATCCCCGGTCGCGGGACCGCTGCAGCTTGCGGAAATCGCGGCGAGCAACGAAAGGGCGGGAAGGAGTGTGGTGCGCATGATGGCAGTTATCGGCAACAATTCGATCCTTGCCAAGTCCCACGGCGATGCGATCATCGTTGGCGTCGACGAGGCGGGTCGAGGCCCCTTGGCCGGGCCGGTGGTGGCAGCGGCCTGCATTCTGGGGCCCGAGCCGCCGGACGGGCTGAACGATTCCAAGAAGCTTTCGGCCAAGCGCCGCGCCGTGCTTGAACCGCGGATCAAGGATACATGCCAGTGGGCGCTTGGCGTGGTTGACGCTGACGAGATCGATCGGATCAATATTTTCGCGGCGACCATGCTGGCGATGACCCGGGCCGTCGCGGATCTGGTGGCAAAGTTTGCGCTGTGCCCCGACGAAGTGCTGATCGATGGTAACAAGACCCCTGCCGGACGGCACCCGGACTGGCGCTGGCCCGCCCGGGCGATTGTCGGCGGCGACGCGTTGGAGCCTTGTATTTCGGCGGCGTCGATCCTTGCCAAGGAGCATCGCGACCGGCTTATGCGCGGCCATGCCGCAGTCCATCCCCAATATGGCTGGGAACGCAACATGGGATACGGCACGGCGGAGCATCTCCAGGCGTTGCAGCGCCATGGACCCAGCCCGCTTCACCGGCGCAGTTTCGCGCCGGTTGCGCAATTGGTGCTGATCTGAACCGTACCCCGTGCCGTCGGACATGATTTTTCGCGCGGGGGAGTCTTGCCGGTCACACTACCAGATGTTGAGTCTGCTTCGAATCGGCAGACTCAAGATGCAGTGGGGGACTCGTTTCGTTCCGCATTTCTTGACCGATTTTTAACCATGAATCTCTAGGATTCCCGCGCGATTCCACTTGACGTGGACTCTCTGACGACTCACCCTGTGGATAACTTCGGGGGTTTGAACAGCGCGTATGGTTGAGATGTTAGTGGGCGAAAAAGCGCGGTTGCGCGCCGCAAAAGAGGTCGTGCGGCCTGATTTGCCGGTGGGGCGGATCCTGGATGGCGATTGTATTGCAGCGATGCGGTCGCTGCCTTCCGCGTCGATCGACATGATCTTCGCCGATCCGCCGTACAACCTCCAGCTGGGCGGCGATCTGTCGCGTCCTGATGGCAGCCATGTCGATGCGGTGACCGATCACTGGGACAAATTTGACAGCTTCGCCGCCTATGACAAGTTCAGCCGTGAATGGTTGACCGAGGCACGGCGGCTGCTCAAGCCCAACGGTTCGCTGTGGGTGATCGGCAGTTATCACAACATCTTCCGGCTTGGGGCGATGCTGCAGGACATGGGGTTCTGGATCCTGAACGACATCGTCTGGCGCAAGGCCAATCCGATGCCGAATTTCAAGGGCACCCGGTTCACCAACGCGCACGAAACGTTGATCTGGTGTTCGATGGGTGAAAAATCCAAATACACCTTCAACTACCGCGCCATGAAAACGCTCAATGACGAATTGCAGATGCGCTCTGACTGGGTGCTGCCGATCTGTGCGGGGCAGGAGCGGCTGAAAAAGGGCGGTCACAAGGTCCACCCAACGCAAAAGCCCGAAGCGCTGCTGTATCGCGTGATGCTGGCGACGACCAACAAGGGTGACGTGGTGCTGGATCCGTTTTTCGGAACCGGCACGACCGGTGCCGTTGCCAAGCGGCTGGGGCGCGAATGGATTGGTTGCGAACGCGAAGGGGCCTACCGTGAAGCGGCGCTGGAGCGGATCGAGCTGGCACTGCCGCTGGATGAAAGTGCGTTGACCACGATGCAGAGTGCGAAGGCCGCACCCAAGGTGGCCTTCGGCACCCTGATCGAAACCGGCTGGATTGCGGCGGGCAGCGTGCTGACCGACAAGAAACGGCGCCTGAAGGCGATTGTGCGAGCGGACGGATCGCTGGTTTCCGGCAACGAAAGCGGCTCGATCCATGGTCTTGGCGCCAAGCTTCAAGGCGCGCCAAGTTGCAACGGTTGGACATTCTGGCACATTGAGCACGACGGCCAGTCCAAGCCAATCGATGCATTGCGCCAGCAGTATCTGCTCGCGACGGAAGATTGATTGCCTGGGATTGCTGCGGTCCGGCGCAGGCTGCATGATCCGATGGAAACGATGAACTACGTCGCAACAAGGCGCATGTCATGACCGTCACGCATTACCTCAGCCCGATCGCGCTGTGCGACAGCCCCCAGAGCGAAGGGGGTGAAGCCATCCGCCTTGCTGGCGGGATGGTCTATGCCAGCCGCTTTGCGGTGATTGAGCGGCACAATGGAGGGGTTACCGCGCGGAGTCGCTATTCGGTGCCTGAACTGCGCAGCGCTTTGGGCGGTCTGTCTGAAGCTGTTCAACAGCAATGGGATAATCTGCAACGCAGCCACACCCCGCTACAATGCGGGGCGCGCACGATCCGGCTGGATCAGCCCCAGGTGATGGGAATTCTCAACGTCACGCCAGACAGTTTCTCCGATGGCGGCGAGTTCATGGACAATCCCGATGTTGCCCACGCCCATGCGGCGGCGATGGTAGAAGGTGGGGCGGCGATCATTGACGTAGGCGGTGAAAGCACGCGCCCCGGCGCAGCCGCGGTATGGGAAGGCGACGAACTGAAGCGTGTCGTTCCGGCGATCGAGCGGCTGGCAGCGATGGGCGCGGCGATCAGCACGGATACCCGCCGTCCCGCGGTGATGGAAGCGGCGCTCGCGGCTGGGGCGCATGTCATCAACGATGTGTCCGCGTTGCGCCACGATCCGCGCAGCCTTGAATTTGCGGCCCGCGCCGCGGTGCCGGTGGTGCTGATGCATGCCCCGGGTGAGGGCGAGGATCTGCACGCCGAAAGCCGCTATGACGATGTTGTGCTGGACGTGTTTGATTGGCTGGCAGCGCGCCGCGATGCCGCCGTGGCCGCAGGCATCGCGCAGGATCGGATCGTGCTCGACCCCGGTATCGGCTTCGGCAAGACCGTCGCGGAGAACCTGTCGCTGATCAATGCCCTCCCATTGTTTCACGCACTCGGGCAGCCGCTGCTGCTTGGCGTCAGCCGTAAACGGATGATCGGCGCGCTCAGCAACGAAGCACCGGCACACAAACGGCTGGGCGGTTCGGTGGCACTGGCGATGAAAGGCATGGAAGCCGGAGTACAGCTGCTGCGCGTTCACGATGTGCGCGAAACCGTACAGGCCCGCGACGTCTGGCGCGGACTGCGCGATGCAGCCCTTACGGATTTCAGTCAGCTGGCGGACTAGTCACCCAGGCTGCAGCGCCCGTCGGTATCTTTCCATTCGATCACGGCCAGCCCGCCATCGTCGACCACGACAGAGCGAACCATCCGGGTCTTTTCATTCTTCAACGATAGCGCCAGGTTGAGCGAGAAGAGGCTGCAATCGATCAGGTCTTCGCCGGGCCTTGCATCAATCCGCCGCAGGCTGGCGATGCGTTCCTTGATTACCCCGCCCGTAGGATTTCGGGCCATCACCTCGGTACGAGCCACGATGTAACTGGTGCCCCGCTTCAGCACCGCGACGCAGCAGGCTTGCGTTTCGGTCGTGACGGAATTTTTGGTGCTGCGGGTTGTATACATGCTGCCCTGCATATGCAGCCAGCCGTTGACGGATTTTCCCATGCTGTCATCGAGCACCTGGCCGACCGCAAGGGTGCCGCCTGACGGAGCAGCGGAAAGTCCTGCGGCACAGAGCGCCGTGGCAAGGGTCAGGAACCTAAAGCGCATTGCTATCGTCCGAGGACACAGTAGCTGAATTGCTGGCCTTGATCAGGCGCCAGGCTGCCACCGCCAGGACTGCCGCTCCCAACAGCAGGGCACCCCACAACAGCATCGTGCGGGGATCGAAGGGCGTTTCAGGGGCAGCCGGGGCGAGCAGGATCACCGGCGCTTCCCCGGCGCTCGCCACTTCCGCCGGTCGGCGCCAGGCGCGCAGCAGATCGCTGGGCTTGCCAAGGTCTGCTTCATCGAACCATGCTGGCTTGGCATCATCATGGCCAACCGCCAGATTAAACGGGCCTTCGCCATTGAACGCGGCGAATACGGTAACCGGATCGACCGCCAGGCTGATGCGCGGTTCCTTTGAAAATCCGGAACTGCGCCGGTCTGCGACCAACCGGTATTCGCGCGTGGTGCTGCCGGACAATTCCAGGCTGACCGGCCCCTCGCCTTGTTTGAGCGTGCCACGGGCAAGCAGACCCCACGGTTCGGAGCGATCGTTGCGTCCGAACAGTTCGACGGGGACGATCCCATCGGTTCCGGCCAGCTCGAGCTTGACTGCCGCTATCGGCACCGAAATCTGCGGAGCGAAGCGCAGTTCGTGCGGATTGCTCAGCTTCGCACCGCTGGTTTCCAGTTCGACCCGCGCGGGTTGACGCTCGACCGCTTCCAGCACCTTGGCGCCACTGACGGTAACGTCGGGGTTGGTATCCCAGCTGACCCGAACATAGCGATCGCGCAGATCCACTGCCGGAAGGGAAATTCTGGCCTGACCCAGCACTTCAGGATCGTTGCCTGGCCGTAGCAGAACCTTTTCGGCCAGCGGCTGCCAGGTTTTCAGGTCGCTGCTCGTTTCCAGCGTAAAGGTTACCGGTCGCTGCCTGGGAAGAATGGCCGCCAGTTCGATCCCTACCACTGGCAAGCCCAGCGTGCGGGTATCGATAAATACCATGCTGCGCGGCGCGACGGCATCGGCCGCATCGCCAGAGGCACTTACAGTCACCGTAGCATCGCCCGTCCTGACTTCCACCGACAGCGGCCGCTCCGAACCGTCTGGCCCGGTCACGATCGGGATTGCAGGGAGATCATGCGTCTTAAGCAGGCTGGAATCGCCCGACCGATCATAGGCTTGCGCCAGTGACAGAGTTCGCCCCTTGGCGTCGAAAATCCGCACGTCGCCGAGGTCTGCACGCTTCAGTTCGGCAATCGCGGCGGCGGGCAAGACAACGCGGCCCAAACGGTTGTCGGATTGGGGGGCAACGGCCAGGACCAGTTCAAAGTCATCCTGCTTTTTCGGTTCTGGCCGATCCTGCGTGTTGCAGGCAGCCAGGCCGACAACGGCCAGGGCAAGGGTCGCGTGGCGAACCAGACGCGCAATCATCGCACATTCTCCTCGGTGCCCTTCCTGGGGGGAAGCGGCACGAAATACCCGATCAGCAGCATCAATACACCTACACCGATGAACGCAACGATACGGGCAATGCCTTCCGCTTGTGACATATCAACGAACAGCAGCTT
>JAFLDC010000062.1 GCA_017302775.1 Sphingomonadales bacterium | reverse complement strand
CGGCGGACCTGCCCGGTCGATAAATGGCCGCGCAGAAATTCCGATGCACAATCAGCTTCGCCGCGGTCCAGCCCGTACCGCATCAGCGCGTCCGAAATCTGATAGCGCGAGGCCATGCAGCCCGACAGGATGAGCCCGGCCACTGCGGCGAGAGCGACGGTTCTTGAAACTGGCATTGGCGCCTCCGATAGACCCCCGAAGTGCGCGATCTAAGGCGGTTATTATGAACTGGGGCTGGCTGTTACCGGAGCATGTGTGCGTGGGTGATCGCCACCGCAAGCGCATCGGCCGCATCGGCGCCGGTCAGCTTGACCCCCGGCAGCAGAACTTGCAGCATGGCCTGCACCTGGGCCTTGTCCGCCCCGCCCGTGCCGACAATCGCCTTCTTCACCAGCCGCGCGGCATATTCCGCCACTGGCATCCCGCTGCGGGCCAGCGCCAGCAGGCAGACCCCGCGCGCCTGGCCTAGTTTCAGCGTCGATTGCGCGTTGGTGTTGACGAAGACTTCTTCCACAGCGCCGCGATCGGGCCGGTGCAATGCAATCACTTCGGCCAGCGCGGCGTCAAGCGTCACCAGCCGCTGCGCCAGTGAAGCCTTGGGATCGGTCCTGATCTGGCCGTTGGCGACATGGCTCAGCCGGTTGCCGCTCCTGGCGACGATCCCCCAGCCTGTACAAGACAATGATGGATCGAGGCCGATGATCCGCACGTCAGAGACTGAGGCCAAGGCCGGAAACGGCGCTGGCCACTGCCACCGCGCCCGGTAGCAGCGCTTTCGCGGCCAACTGCCACATTATCCCAGCTTCGCCATGACTTCGTCGGAAATCTCGTAGTTGCCCCATACCGTCTGGACATCGTCATCGTCGTCCAGCACGTCGATCAGCTTGAGCAGGGTTGCCGCATCGGCTTCTCCTACGTCGGCTTTCAGATTGGGCTTCCAGGCCAGCTTGACGCCGTCAGCCTCGCCCAGGGCCTTTTCCAGTTCGCGTGCGACGGGGTGGAGGTTCTCCACCGCAACCCAGATAGCATGGCCGTCCTCATCGCTTTCAACATCGTCCGCCCCGGCTTCGATCGCGGCTTCCAGAACCTTGTCCTCATCGCCAGCAGCAGCGCCATATTCGATCAGTCCCAAACGCTCGAACCCATGGCTGACAGCGCCGCTGGCACCCAGATTGCCGCCGTTCTTGGCAAAGGCGGTGCGGACGTTGGTGGCCGTGCGATTACGGTTGTCGGTCAAGGCTTCAACGATCAAGGCCACCCCGCCCGGACCATAGCCTTCATAGCGCACTTCCTCGTAATTCTCGGCATCGCCCTTGCTGGCCTTGTCGATCGCGCGCTGAATATTGTCCTTGGGCATCGACTGGGCGCGGGCCGCCAGCACGGCGGCGCGCAGCCGCGGGTTCATGTCCGGATCGGGCATGCCCATCTTGGCCGCAACCGTGATTTCGCGGCTTAGCTTGGAAAACTGCGCGGCGCGTTTCTTGTCCTGCGCGCCCTTGCGATGCATGATGTTCTTGAATTTGGAATGGCCTGCCATGGGAACCTGTTCGAAGCTGGAAATTGCGGTTGGACGCGCCCTTACACCGGGCATGGCGTGCAGTTCAACCACCCGGAAAGCTTTGCCGGGTATCGTGGGGGCGTGACCCAGCCTTCTCCCACCCTTCCCGCCATCATCGGCGAGCTCGTCGCCTTTCTGCGCAATCCCAGCCTTCTCCCGCCGTCCGGCTGGCGCGGGCCTGGCAACCCGCGGCGCTGGATCTGGCTGACTGCACTGCAGGTGGTGATCCTGATCGGCGTGCTGCTACCCTTGCTGCGCATGTGGCAATCGGCCTTCGGCCTCGCCTCACCTGAAGCGTTCGGGCGGGTTCCGGAGAGCTGGCTCGTGCCCACGGTGGTGTTGCTCGCCCCGATCCTGGAGGAGCTGCTGTTCCGCGGATGGCATAGCGGCACGCGCGCCGCATTGTGGCTGCTGGGTTGCGCGATCGGTGTGGCGGCGGCGCTGGCGCTCGTGCTGGCCCCCGGTTACCAGTCCGCCGGGCTGGGCCTGCTGCTGGTCGCGGTGGTTGCAGCACCGGCCTGTTGGTGGAAGCTGCGCCGCAACCGGCAACCCTTGCGTGGGTTCGCTGCGGCCTTCCCGGTGATATTCTACGTCACCGCAGCCGTTTTTGCGCTGGTGCACCTCAGCAATTACCCAAACCCGGGGCTGCTTTCGCTACCGCTGGTTCTGCCACAACTGTGGGCCGGGCTGATGCTTGGCTATATTCGCCAGCGCGTCGGGCTTGGCGCCGCCATCGCCACCCATATGAGTGCCAACGCCTGCACCGTGGCCCTGGCCCTGATCCTGAGCTGATCCGCGATCAGATCACCACGGCGGTTCCGGAACAACTGACCATCAGCATCGATCCGGCCTTGCCCAGCACTTCGTAGTCGATATCGACCCCGATCACGGCATTGGCGCCCATCCGGGCTGCCTTGTCCTGCATTTCCGCCAGTGCCTGTTCGCGCGCGCGGGTCAGCACTTCTTCATACTTGCCAGAGCGTCCACCGAATATGTCTGAGAACGAAGCAAAGATGTCGCGGACCAGGTTGGCCCCGGCGATCACTTCGCCGGTGACGACGCCCAGATATTGCCGGACCGGCTGGCCCTCAATCAGGGTGGTGGTGGTAATGATCATGCCCGGGGCTCCTGCTAAAATATCCGCGCCGGTTGTAACGCAATGGCGCTGGCCAGCAAGGTCAGGCCAGCCAGCCGCCATTGTGCGCCGATCAAGCCCGCTACTCAGCCGAGGCCGAGTGCGGCCTTGTAGGTATCCAGCAGCATTTCCATTTCGCTGCGATCGTCAGGCTTCATTTTCCGCAGGCGCACGATCTGGCGCATGATCTTGGCGTCATAGCCAACCGCCTTGGCCTCTGCGTAAACATCCTTGATATCGTCTGCGATGCCCTTCTTTTCCTCTTCGAGACGCTCCACGCGTTCGATCAGCAGGCGCAGGCGGTCATCGGTGGTTTCGGCCATGGGGTATGCTCCGGTGTCTGGTGAATCGGTTGAGCAGGGCCGATAGCCGGGGCCGGAGATTCGAGCAAAGACAGGGCTGTGGAAATCGTGCTCAGGCGTTTTTCTTCAGGCTTTCAGCCATGCGGGCCAGTTGTTCCGGCGTTGCCTCGCCCTGGAAACGTTCCTTCCATTCGGCCGACGGCATGCCGTGGATGATCGCGCGCGCCTGCTCCTTGTCCAGCGGCGCTCCGGCCTCGCGAACCCAGTCAGCCAGGCAGTTGCGACAAAACCCGCTCAGCCCCATCAACTCGATATTCTCGGCGTCGTGACGGTGTCGCAAATGGCGGACAAGACGGCGAAAGGCGGCCGCTGCAACCGCATCGTCAAGACTGTCGAGCGGATCGCCTTCGATCGCATTCGTATTTTCGGAACAGCTCATGGCGATGCCCTTGGGTTTTCGCAGCTGCTTTGCCATAGGGGGCGCAAGCAGTGGAAGGAAAATTCGTGGCCAAGATCGACCCGCGCGGACGCAAAGTAAAGATTCTCGCCACGCTGGGCCCGGCCAGCCGGTCCCCCGAAATGATCGCCCGGTTGCTGCGTGCCGGGGCTGATGCCTTTCGCGTCAACATGAGCCACGGCGATCAGGATACTCACGCCCAGACCATTGCCGCAATTCGCGCTGCCGAAAAGGACTGGGGCCGTCCGGTAGCAGTGCTGTGCGATTTGCAAGGGCCCAAACTGCGAGTCGGTCAGTTCCGGGATGGCAAGGCGGTAATCCGCCATTCCGGACACTTCACCTTTGATCGCGATCCCACCCCCGGTGACGAAAATCGGGTCTGCCTGCCACACCCCGAACTGTTCAAGGTACTGAACAAGGGTCAACGGCTGCTGATCGATGACGGCAAGTTGCGGCTCAAGGTGATCGATGCGACTGAGGATCGCATCCTGTGTTCGGCCGAGGTCGGGGGTGTCATCTCGGATCGCAAGGGCGTCAACGTGCCTGACGCGGTGGTCCCGATTCCGGCGCTGACGGAAAAAGACCGCCGCGATTTGTCGTTCGCGGTTGAGCAGGGCGCGGACTGGATCGCGTTGAGCTTTGTCCAGCGGCCCGAGGACGTGGCCGAAGCGCGCCGGCTGATCGGTGGGTCAGGCACGGCACTGATGGCCAAGATCGAAAAGCCCGCTGCGGTTGATCGGCTGGAAGAGATCATCGAACTGGCCGACGGCGTCATGGTCGCACGCGGCGACCTGGGCGTTGAACTCAATCCCGAGGAAGTTCCGCCCATCCAGAAGCGCATTGTCGCCGCGACGCGCCGGTCGGGCAAGCCGGTGGTGGTGGCAACCCAGATGCTGGAGTCGATGATCGAGAGCCCCGCCCCGACCCGCGCCGAAGTGTCGGACGTCGCCAATGCTGTCTACGATGGGGCGGACGCGGTCATGCTCTCGGCAGAAACCGCCAGCGGGGCCTGGCCGGAGGAAGCCGTGACGATCATGGACCGGATCGCCGGACAGGTTGAGCGTGACCCCGGTTATCGCCAGCAGGTCAGCTTCGCGCAGGTCATGCCTGACACGACAACCGCCGACGCTCTGAGCCATGCCTGCGCCTCGATTGCCGAAGCGCTGCCGATCACCGGAATCATCGTCTTCACCGGATCGGGCAGCACCGCGCGGCGGGTGGCGCGCGAACGACCCGCCGCGCCGATGCTGGTGCTGACGCCATCATCCCGGATCGCCCGGCGTCTGGGATTGCTGTGGGGCGCCCATGCCGTCAGCACCAAAGACATCGGCAGCTTCGAAGAGATGATCGGCAAGGGCAAGCGCATGGCGCTGCGCCACGGCTTCGGCAGTGCGGGATCAAAGCTGATCGCGCTCGCCGGGGTGCCATTTGGCACGCCGGGCTCGACCAACCTGCTGCATGTCGTGACCCTGACCGGGGACGAGCTTAAAAAGCATTCGGATTGAGCGCAGGGCGGTTGTCTGCCCACAGCGCTCTGCTAGGGCGCTGCCTCAATCTGTGTGAGAATGCCTGTGCGCCAAGACTGGACCCGTGACGAAATCGCCGACCTTTTTGATCTGCCGCTGACCGAGCTGCTGTTCCGCGCTGCCGAAGTCCACCGGGCCAACCACCCCGCAGACGAGATCCAGCTGTGCACATTGCTGTCGATCAAGACCGGCGGATGCCCGGAGGATTGCGGGTATTGTGCGCAGTCGGTTCATGCCGACAGCGGGGTGGCAGCGACCAAGCTCATGGACGTGCGCGAAGTGCTGCAATCTGCGGCGCGGGCCAGGGATGCCGGATCGCAGCGATTTTGCATGGGTGCGGCTTGGCGCAACCCCAAGGAACGCGACATGCCCGCGATTGTCGAGATCGTGAAAGGCGTCCGCGCCATGGGCATGGAAACCTGCATGACGCTGGGCATGCTGACCCCTCAGCAGGCGACAATGTTGGCCGAGGCGGGCCTGGATTACTACAACCACAACATCGACACGTCGCCGGAACGTTATGGCGAAGTAATTTCCACGCGGAGGCTTGAAGATCGGCTGGAAACGCTGGCCCATGTCCGCAGCGCCGGGATCAATGTATGCTCTGGCGGAATCGTGGGCATGGGGGAGACGCGGGCCGATCGGGTCGGTTTCATCCACACCCTTGCCACCTTGCCGCGCCATCCGGAAAGCGTGCCAATAAATGCGTTGGTGGCGATCCGCGGCACAGTGCTGGGCGATATGCTGGCAGACATTCCCACTGCGAAGATCGACGACATAGAATTCGTCCGCACCGTAGCCGTTGCCCGGATCACCATGCCGCTGAGCATGGTACGCCTCTCGGCCGGACGTGAATCCATGAGCGAAAGCACGCAGGCGCTGTGCTTCCTGGCAGGCGCCAACTCCATATTCACCGGCGACAAACTGCTGACTGCCAGCAATGCTGGCGACGATGCCGACGCCGCGCTGTTCGCCAAGCTGGGGCTGAAGCCGCTGGCAAGCGAAGAACCGATGCGCGCGTGCTCGATGCAAACCGTCTAGGGTTGACCCGGGTTAGCCGCGTACACCGAACAGCGCCGAGCCGACGCGGACATGTGTCGCGCCCAGCATGATCGCGGTTTCGAAATCCTCGGACATGCCCATGCTGCGCCCGGTCAGGCCGGAATCACGCGCCAGCTTGTCCAGCAGCGCAAAGAAAGGAGCGGCTTCGATCCCGGCGGGCGGGACGCACATCAGGCCCATCACAGGCAAGTCGGCGGTGCGCGCCGCAGCCAACAGCGCCGGCAGATCGGCAATGGCGCAGCCGCCTTTCTGCTCTTCGGCCCCGATGTTGACCTGGACGAAACACGGCACCTGACGCCCGGTCTTGTCCATCGCCCGAGCCAGCGCCATGACCAGCGCGCTTCGATCAAGCGAATGGATGCAATCGAACAGCCTAACCGCGTCCTCTGCCTTGTTGGACTGGAGTTGCCCCACCAGGTGCAGCCTAATCCCCTCATGAGCTTCGCGCAGGGCAGGCCATTTCTCGGCGGCTTCCTGCACCCGGTTTTCCCCGAACACGCGCTGCCCGGCCGCAATCAACGGCTCTATCGTTGCCGCCTGGTGAGTTTTGCTGACCGCGATCAGCTCAATATCCGCCGCCCCGCGTGCCGCAATCTTAGCGGCCTGGGCGATACGGGCATGAACATCGGCGAGCAAGGCAGCTGGATCAGTCATGGCGCGCTGCTATAGCGATGCGATGCGCTCCGACCAGCCCCTGCCGCACATCTGGTTGATTTCCGATGCGCGCAATGATGCCGTGCTGGAGCGCGCCCTGCATGACCTGCCGCGCGGCAGCGGGTTTGTCTTTCGGCACTATCATCTGGATGGTGCCGCGCGGCGAGAGCGGTTTGGCGTGCTTCAGGCCCTGTGCCGTAAGTTTGGTCATCTTTGCGTCCTTTCAGCGGATGCAGATACCGCAGCGGCATGGGGTGCCGACGGCATTTATGGCCCGCCGCTCAAGTTGGCAAAGCGGCCCGGCCTGCTCCGTTTCGCAACGGTTCATGACGTTGAGGAGGTGACCATCTCAAACCAGATCGGGGTCGATGCAATGTTCCTTTCCCCGGTTTACCCGACCCGCTCGCATTCCGGCGGCGGCGGCCTGGGCAAACAGAACTTTCTGGCCCTTGCGGCTCGGGCGGAACGCCCGGTTATCGCGCTTGGCGGCATGACTGCAGCCCGCGCCGCCGAACTCGGCTGGCCGCGCTGGGCAGCAATCGACGCTTTCTTGCGGTGAGGCGAATCCAAGCTTTTTCAAGGATTCTTGACGCGGAGTCACCGCCGGGCGCATAACGGCTGCCGACCAAAGGGGAGCATGATGGCAACACGTCCAGTTTCGGCCAGTCACCGCGGTGCGCGCGTCAATTGGCGTGCGGCGATGAGACGCGCCTTGCGTCGCAGCGCCGAGATTGGCGGGGCGATCGTGCTGCTCGGCGCGATGGTGTTTCTGGCTGCCGCCTTGATGAGCTATCAGCAGACCGATCCTTCGTCATCGACGGCAGCGGCGGGGCCCGCGCGCAACTGGATGGGCAGTGCCGGAGCCTGGGCGGCAGACTGGGCACTGTTCCTCTATGGCTGGGTCTCGGTCCTGTTCCTGCCGATGCTCTATGTCATGGCCCGTGGACTGTGGCGGATGATCGAGGAGGAAAACCAGGACCTGCCCCACGCCGATCATGCCTGGTGGCGGCCGATCGGCCTGCTATTGTTCGCCATGCTGCTGATCGCCACGCCGATCGCTCTGGTGATCGAAGTTTCGACCGACATGCCGGCCGGTTGGGGCGGTGTTGCGGGAATGCTGGGTGCTGGCGGGATCGGATTCGTGGCCGGCAAGCTGCCGGATGGATTCCAGTGGATTTTCACATTTGTCGCCGGCTTGGCCAGCCTGGCCGCCGGTGCGATCATTGCCGGCCGGGTGTTTGCGATCGACTGGGGCAACCTGTTTACCCTGCCCGGCTTTCTGACGCGCCGCCCCGCACTCGCGCTGACTGAGCGGGTGACCGACGCTTTGCCGGCAATCCGCCCGCGCAAGGAGCGCCCGCCTGCCGAGCCTGTTCCGCTGGGCGAGCCACGCAAGGCCCCGGAAATTGTTGATTCGCTACGTACCGCGCGCCCGGCTGAGCTTTCGGGTCGCAGTCGCCAGGGGGATCTGTTCGACAGTTTCGAACTGCCTGCCCTGGACCTGCTCAACGATCCGGCCCCCAACTCCGCGCCGAAGGTCGACAAGCTGGCGCTGGAACGCAATGCCCGCCTGCTCGAAACCGTGCTCGATGATTTCAACGTCAAGGGTACGATCGATGCAGTCCGCACCGGGCCGGTCGTCACCATGTACGAACTGGAACCCGCACCGGGGATCAAGGCCAGCCGGGTAATTGGCCTGGCCGACGACATCGCCCGCAACATGAGTGCGATTTCCGCTCGTGTTTCCGCCATACCGGGCCGTACGGTGATGGGGATCGAGTTGCCCAATCAGCACCGCCAGATGGTCAGCTTCAAAGAGCTGGTCGCCTGTGAACAGTTCGCCGCCAGCAAGGGCGCGTTACCGATTATCCTCGGCAAGGATATCGCCGGCGAGCCGATCGTGGCCGACCTCGCCACCATGCCGCACCTGCTGGTCGCCGGGACAACCGGTTCAGGCAAGTCGGTGGGCCTCAATACCATCCTGCTGTCGTTGCTGTACCGGCTCACCCCGGCGCAATGCCGCCTGATCCTGGTCGATCCCAAGGTGCTGGAACTCAAGAGCTACGACGATATCCCGCACCTGCTTTCGCCGGTGGTGACCGAACCGGCCAAGGCCGTCCGCGCGCTGAAATGGGCAGTTGAGGAGATGGAGCGGCGCTATCGCCAGATGAGCGAGCTGTCGGTCCGCAACCTCACGGGGTTCAATGAAAAGGTCCGCATCGCGGCCGCCAAGGGCAAACCGCTGGGCCGCCGCATCCAGATCGGCTTCGATCCCGACACCGGCGAGGAACTGTTTGAAGAGCAGCAGCTTGACTATCAGCCGCTGCCGCAGATCGTGGTGATCGTCGACGAACTGGCTGACCTGATGGTTACCGTTGGCAAGGAGGTTGAAGTGCTGATCCAGCGCCTCAGCCAGAAGAGCCGTGCGGCCGGTATCCACCTGATCATGGCCACGCAGCGCCCCTCGGTTGACGTCATCACCGGGGTGATCAAGGCCAACCTGCCGACCCGCATCTCGTTCGCCGTCACCAGCCGGATCGACAGCCGTACGATCCTGGGTGAACAGGGCGCCGAGCAGCTGCTGGGCAAGGGCGACATGCTCTACAAACCCAATACCGATCCGATCAAGCGCGTCCACGGCCCGTTCGTCAGCGATGAGGAAGTGGAACGCATTGCCGATTTCTGGCGCGCGCAGGGCAGCCCGGAATATGTCGACAGCGTTACCGAAGAGCCAGAAGACGGCAGCTTCGGCTTCGATGACATCGGCTCGGACGATCCCGATGAACGGCGGTATCGCCAGGCCTGCCAGCTCGTTTTCGAAAACCAGAAGGCATCGGGCAGCTGGCTGCAACGACAGCTTGGCGTCGGCTACAATACGGCAGCCAACCTGATCGAGCGGATGGAAGCCGATGGCTATGTCGGACCGGCCAACCACGTGGGCCGGCGCGACATCTACCGCGACAAGGATGGCAATCCGCTCTAGCCGCGCTGGCCGGTCAGGCTATAGGGGCGCGCAGATGATCCGCGTTACCGACCTTACCCTGCCGCTTGACCATGCCCCTGAGGCGCTGGAGCCCGCGTTGTGCGCCCGGCTCGGGATTGCCCCGGACGAACTGGTCCGCTTCAGCATTGCCCGGCGCGGAAACGATGCCCGCAAGAAGCATGCAATCAAGCTGGTCTATTCTCTGGATGCGACGGTGGTGGACGAGGCCGCCGTGCTGGCCCGCCATGCCGGTGATGCGCATGTTCGGCCAGCACCCGACACTGCTTACCGGTTCCCGGTCACGGCGCCCGCAGGATGGCAGCAGGATGGCGCAACACCGCGGCCCGTGGTGATCGGCGCCGGGCCGTGCGGGTTGCTGGCCGCGCTGATCCTGGCGCAGATGGGCTTCAAGCCGATCATCGTCGAGCGCGGCAAGGCCGTGCGCGAGCGGACCAAGGACACCTGGGGACTATGGCGGCGCCCCGTGCTGGAAACTGAAAGCAACGCCCAGTTCGG
>JAFLDC010000061.1 GCA_017302775.1 Sphingomonadales bacterium | reverse complement strand
CCACTGTTCCTGGCGCTGGTGGTGATCAATCTGGCCGATCTGGTTTTTGCGGTAGACAGCGTGCCGGCGATCTTCGCGATCACCACGGATACCTTTATCGTCTATACCAGCAACATCATGGCCATTCTGGGTCTGCGGGCGCTCTACTTCGCTCTATCGGCAATGATCCACCGCTTCTACTATCTGAAATATGCCCTGGCAGCGGTACTGGTGTTTATCGGCTCCAAGATCTTTGTCTCCGATTTCGTACTGGATGGAGACAAGTTTCCGCCGGTGCTGAGCCTTGCCGTTACGTTCGGGCTAATCGCGACAGGGGTTTTCTACTCGCTATGGAAGACCCGCCATGGTGAGGATGCCGCACCGCAACTGCCGCATGACGAGATCAGGCCGTAGTCATCCCTGCCGGATGATGGTCAGGAACGCCTCGCCATAGGCTTCCAGCTTGCGCTTCCCGACCCCGCTGAGCTCACCCAGGGCGGAGAGCGAGGCGGGGCGGAAAGCTGCCATCTCGCGCAAGGTGGAATCGTGAAAAATAACATAGGGCGGTACGCCGGCCTCGGCTGCCAGATCGCGGCGCAGCGCGCGCAGGGCATCGAACAGCGGATCATCAACCGGATTGACGCCGCCTGACCGATCCCGCGGTGGCTTGCGCCTGCGGTCGGTCCTGGGCGGCAAGGCCATCAGTACGGCGATTTCACCGCGCAGTATTTCCTTGGCGTCGCCCGCCAGCGCGAGACCTCCGTGTTCTGTCGGGATCAGGCTGCCACGGGCTTGCAGCGTCCGCACCAGTGGGCGCAGCAGCGCCGCCTCATCACCGTGGAGGATCCCGAATACGCTCAGTCGATCATGCCCCCGCAGCAGGACGCGTTCGTCACTGACGCCAGCGAGAACCTTCTCGATATAGCCAAAGCCGAACGACTGGCCGGTGCGATAGATCGCCGAGAGCAGCTTCTGCGCCAGGATGGTGGCGTCGACCACCTGCGGCGTATCGATGCAGTTGTCGCAATTGCCGCAGCGCTGCGGTGGGTCTTCTCCGAAATGCCTGAGGAGCAGTGCCCGGCGGCAGCCGGCGGTCTCAACCAGCATGGCAAGCGCATCAAGCCGCTTGCGCTCCCCATCGCGTCGCGTTTGCTCGACTTCCGAAATCCTTTGCCGGGCGCGTGCAAAGTCATCCGCCGCCCACAGCATCACCGCCACCGAGTCATCCCCGTCACGGCCAGCCCGGCCCGTTTCCTGGTAATAGCCCTCGATCGATTTTGGTATGCCGGCGTGGGCTACAAACCGAACATCGGGTTTGTCGATGCCCATGCCGAAGGCGATCGTGGCGACGATAACCATATCCTCGCTGGCGACGAACGCAGCTTGGTTGGATTGTCGAACCTGTGGATCAAGCCCAGCATGATACGGCAGCACGCGGCGTCCGGTGGCGGCCGCCAGTTTTTCAGCCAGATCTTCAACCTTCCGGCGGGTCGGAGCATAGATAATTCCTGGTCCCGCCTGCTCGGCCATCAAGGTGGTCAGCTGCCGCACCGGATTATCGCGGTGGCGAATGGTATAGCGGATATTAGGACGATCGAACCCGGCGACGATCAAGCCGTCTTCGGCGATTCCCAGCTGAGCCAGAATATCGGCTCGCGTATGCGCGTCAGCGGTTGCGGTCAGCGCGAGGCGGGGAACCGCGGGGAACATGTCCATCAGCGGACGCAGCAATCTGTAGTCGGGCCGGAAGTCGTGCCCCCATTCAGAAACGCAGTGCGCTTCATCAATCGCGAACAGGCTGACAGTGGCTTTGCTCAATAGCTCACGGAAATGCCCTTGGCTGGCGCGTTCCGGCGCAACATAGAGGAGATCGAGCTGACCGGCTCGGAACGAATCGATCGTACGTTCACGGCTTTCGTCCCCGTCTGCGCTGGTCAGGCTGGCGGCGCGTATGCCATTGGCCGCGGCACCGCGCAGTTGGTCGTGCATCAAGGCGATCAACGGGCTGATGACCACGCAGGTTCCCGGCAGCATTACGGCTGGGAGTTGATAGGTCAGGCTCTTGCCTGCCCCGGTGGGCATCACCGCAAGCGTCGATTGCCCAGCCATGACCCGATCAACCACGCGCTCCTGCACACCGCGAAAGGCGGAAAACCCGAAGGTGGCGTGAAGCTGATCGAGCAGGCAGGACATTCCGGCCAGCGTCGTAACGATAGATGGCGGCGCAACAAGCCTGTCGATCCTTGCCTCCACATGATGTTGATTGAGATAAGTCTTTGACCACGCCGGATACATCGCGCAGTAAAGGCCATGCACGAACAAACAAATCCGACTTCGCATCAAAAAACTGACGGCAATGAAAGATCGATCGCTCTACTCATCGATGCGGACAACATGAGCCACGCCGCCGTTCCGGCTATCATCGCCGAACTGTCAAAGTATGGCACAGCCAATATACGCCGTGCTTATGGTGACTGGGGGTCCGCTTACCTTTCCGGCTGGCGTGATAAGCTGCATGAGTTCGCGATCCGGCCGATGCAGCAGTTCAGTTATTCGTCTGGCAAGAACGCGACCGACATGGCGTTGGTCATCGATGCAATGGAATTGCTCTATACCCAACGTGTCGATGGATTCTGCATTGCCTCCAGCGATGGGGATTTCACCCCGCTTGTCATGCACCTCAAAGCCGCAGGCAAGCGGGTTTACGGGTTCGGGCGCGAAAATACGCCGGCCCCCTTCGTCAACGCCTGCACCACCTTTCTCTACGTTGAAAAACTGCACGGCGTGGACGAAATCACCGTCGACAAGGGCGCGGACAAGCCGGCTCCGCCGGCCACCCCAGTCGGCGGGAAAACACTGGCCGGGGATACCAAACTGGTCGCTGCGCTGCGCGGTGCGGTTGATGCCTGCAAAGGCGAAGACGGGTGGGCGCATCTTGGTGCGGCTGGTGGCGCGGTCAGACGGCAAGCACCGATCGATCCCCGTAACTACAATCGCAAAAATTTTCGCGCGCTGTTTGAGGATACCGGGTTGTTCGTCATTGCGCGCGCGCCGAACGAACAACCATACATCGCAGATAAGCGGACCAAAGACCGGACCGAGAAACCGACATCCGGCGCGATCTGATCAACGCTGGCTTTGCAACACTACGGCCTCTTCAACGGCGGTAAACGCGCTGCGCCCTTTGGGTGCATCGGCCGGTACGGCGCTGGTGAAGAAGGCCAGCCCGCGGCCAGTCTGTGGATCCCACCACAGTCCGGCTTTGAGGCCATAGGCATCTCCGGCATGGCCAACACGCACTCTCCCGTCGCCGAACAAGTCATCGTTGCAGCCGGTGCCGCCCATGCCAATGGTCTGCGTGGCGAGGCCGTACGCGCAAAAAAAGCCGTCGCCTTCGCCGTTCTCACCCAGCCCGTTTGCACCGGTAAAGCGCCATTGCGGGCGGGTCAGTGCGGCCATGCTCTTGCGGCTGAGAAATCCTGGCGCGCCGCGGGCGAGAACCTGACCGATGCGGGCCAGCTCGCGCATCGAAATGCGCAGGCCGCCCTGCGGGCTGAATAGCGCACCGTTATGGCCGGGACGGTAATCGGATAGGCGGCACGCGGATCCCGTCTCGGCGAAGACCGGGCAAGCTGGCGGCTGGCCACGCAAATCGTCGCGCGCGACTTCGCCGCTGGCGCGGTACAGTACGACAGCGCGTTTGTAGCTTGCGTCCGAACAGCCCGCCCCCCAGTTGAAGCAGGCGTCAACCTTCAAGGGCTTCAGCACCAACCGGTGCATCGCTACGTCGAACCGCTCGCCGGTAACCTGTTCGATCACCGTGCCGATAACTGGAAAGTTGAGGTTGGTGTAATGGAACCAGCCTGATCCCGGAGCATGGCTCGCGTCCCACACGCGCGGGTCGGCGAGTCGGTCTTTCAACGGTGTGCCCAATGGGATCAGGTAAAGATCTGCGCCGTCGATCAGGCTCGACTGGTGCGACAGCAACAGGCGCAGAGTGATGACCCGATCCGGAAAAGCCGGGTTCCGTACCGGGTAGCCAAGATAAGCGGAAACATCACGGTCGAGATCGAGTCTTCCCTGATCGACCAGTCGCAGCACACCCAGTGCAGTAACCAGCTTGGAGATCGAGGCGATCCGCACTGGATCTTCCGCCGTAACCGACCGGTGCGTAGCGCGGTCAGCTTCACCAGCGGCCAAGAGGGGCTCAATCCGGGTTCGATCGAATCGCACCGTCACCTGAGCCGGCTGAATGCTTGCCGATACTGCCGGCGCGGACAGGCCGAGCGCGGCGAGAATGAGGAGCAGCGACAGCGGTTTCATTCTTGCAGGTTAGCCGCTTTATCATTGCTGACAACGGCCAAGTCCCATTAGAAGGGTTTCACTGGCGAGGTGGAGACAAACACGGATGGGGGTGGTGAAGCCCGCGGCGGCCTGCATGCTGGCGGCGCTTTGTGCCGGGGCGCTATCCGCGACCCCGATTATGGGGTCGTCCCGGCTGTTTGAGATCGTGGGGCCGCAAGGTCAGCGGCTCGGCTATCAGGTCGAGCAGACGCGCTCGTCCGGAACCGGCCATGAACTATTGCGCGAACGAACCATGGCTTACCGGATCGATGGGCACGGCGAAACCGCTTACACCTGGCGACTGGTCCGATCCTATTCCGCTGATGGCAAGCTGGTTGCTGTACGCGAGGAACTGCGGAACAACGGGCGCATAAGTGTGACCGAGGGAACCGTGGCGGACGGCGTACTGCTGCTGAACCGCACGGTCGATGGCAAGCAAGTGCAGCGCCGACTGGATTGGCCTGCCGGATCGGACCTGGCTGACCCTCTGGCAATCGAACAGGCAGGGGGTAGCCGGCTTGAACTCGCACAGGGTGGCTTGCGGCTGATCAGACGCGAAGTTCGACTACTGCCTTACAGCGGCGGAATATTGCGGCTTGGTTATGTCGACGGACGCCTCGACAACGCCGAAGTGGTGCCCGCAACGGCCAGTGCGGCGCGGCCACAACTGGAACTGCCTTACCTTGGTTACAGCCTTGCGGTTCGGTTGCTTGACGCCGAGGCAAAACTGGAAATGCCTGCTGGTCGCCCAGTACAATTGCAGCATGAAATGCAACCGTCGCCATTCTATGTACCAGCGGGCGCGCTACGCCGCAAAATCCGTTACCAGTTCGCGTCGCGCTTTGGATTTGAGGGAACAATTCCCGATACGGGTCAGCAGGCAGTCGCCGTAACGGAAGGGGGCTGGCAGATTGATGTCTGCGAAAGTTGCGGACCTGGTTTGCCGTCCGATCCTGATTCGCTGCGGCGCTGGCAGCAGCCCAGTCCCTGGATAGAAAGCGACGCGCCGGAGTTTGTCGCGGCCGTGCGGCCGGTCGTCGGCACGCGGATGAGCGCTGCGGCCCGCATGGCGCGTCTGCAACAGATTGCCCGTGCCCGAATGGCGACGATTGATTTTGAAGGCTACCGGTCGGCGCGTTCGGCATGGCGCCGCCGCAATGGTGATTGCACCGAAGATGCAGTGGTTCTTGCCGCACTGGCACGGGCGGCAGGAATTCCGGCACGGGTCGCCAGCGGGCTGACTTATTCACGGGTGCGCTATCACGGCATGGCCAACGCCTATATGCCGCATGCTTGGGTCGTTGCGTGGGTCGATGGGCGTTGGCGCAGTTATGACATCGCGCTGGAAGGATTCGATGCGAGCCACATCGCGCTGGCGCTATCTGACGGCGAGCCTGCGGGCTATCGCGAAGCCAACGTGATCTCGGCGCTGCTGGATTGGCAAGGGATGAGCGAGGTCAGGTCGCGGGATCCCGTTTAGTTCCGGTAGCCGGCACCGTGCGCGATTTCGCGCTGGCAGGCGCCTTGACGGTTCGGGTCGGCGCAGTGGTTTCGTAGACTACCGGCAGCTCCGCCATGCCCGATGGCCTGGACACTTCGACCCATTTGGTCTGCTTCGGCTGCTTGAGGCCGCCAACGATGATCGCTGCTTCGTTGTCGTCAATCTCTTCGCTGGCCGCGGCTGACGCATTCTGGGCGGCAGCCGCCATCGGCATGCCCAGCGCGGCGCCCAGTGCAGCGGCAGCCACCGCAGTCTTCGCCGCGACGGTGTAGGATACGCAAATCTCATCCTTGCAACTGGCAACCAGCGCCTGCCGCTCCGCATCGCTCAAGCCCGAAATGTCGTGGACCTCGCGCTTGCACATTCGGCAGAAGCTGCCGTCCATGATCGCGGCAAGATTATCGCGGTACGGGCACGGACTCTGGATACGGGGAAAGATGGCCATGATCATACTCCTGCCCGGACGGCCCGGAACCGCAAGATGTTATCTCAAATTGGCGCGAAGGCAAGTAATCCCTAGCGTCTAATCCAAATTGGGACGCAACCACCGTTCGGCGGTTGGCAGATCGATTGCGCGCCGCCGGGCATAGTCTTCGACCTGATCATGACCGATCCGCGCCACGCCGAAGTACGAACTGTCCGGATGCCCGAAGTAGAAACCCGAGACCGCCGCCGTAGGCAACATGGCATGGCTTTCAGTCAGGGTAATGCCGGTGCGCTCAGTTGCTCCCAAGAGTTCGAACAGGATCGGCTTCAGCGAGTGATCCGGGCAGGCGGGGTACCCGGGGGCAGGGCGGATGCCGCGATATTCTTCGCGGATCAGCGCCTCGTTGGTCAGCTGCTCGCCGGGCGCATAGCCCCACAACGTGGTACGAACGTGCTGGTGCAGGCGTTCGGCAAAAGCTTCTGCAAAGCGGTCAGCCAAGGCTTTTAACAGAATGTCGGAATAGTCGTCATGGTTGGCCCGGAACCGTTCCAGGTGCGGCTCGATCCCGTGAATCCCCACCGCGAAGCCGCCGATCCAGTCGCCATCAGGATCGATGAAGTCAGCCAAGCAGAAGTTAGCACGATCCCGGCTCTTGCGGATTTGCTGCCGCAGGAACGGCAGGCGGACATGACGTTCCTCTTCCGTCAGGTACAGCTCGACATCGTCTCCGTCGCGCGCGCAAGGCCACAGGCCGACAACACCCTTTGCAGTCAGCCACTTTTCGCTGATTATCCGCTCAAGCATGGCCTTTGCATCGGTAAACAGCGCCCGTGCACTTTCGCCGACCACCTCGTCACTAAGTACGGCAGGATAGGTCCCGGCGAGTTCCCATGCGCGGAAGAACGGTGTCCAGTCGAATATATCGGCCAGATCGGCCAGATCCCAGTCCTCGAATACATGCAGCCCCGGTTGTTCGGGCGGAGGCGCCTTTTCGCTCATATCCGCCTTGAAGGCATTGGCGCGCGCATCCGCGAGACTGAGCAGGACCGAGGGATCCTTGCCCGAGCGCACGTCGCGCACGTGTTGGTAATCTTCGGCGGTAGCTTTGATGAACGGTGCGGCCTGGGTATCGGACAGGAGCTGGCTGGCAACGCCGACAGCGCGACTGGCGTCGAGCACGTGGATCACCGGGCCGTCATAGGCTGGATCAATTCGCAACGCGGTGTGGACCTTGCTGGTGGTCGCGCCGCCGATCAGCAGCGGCATGGTCAGCCCCGCCCGTTGCATTTCCTCAGCCATGGTAACCATTTCGTCGAGGCTGGGGGTGATCAGGCCTGACAGACCGATCATGTCGGCCTGTTCGGTTACCGCGGTTTCGATAATTTTTGACCACGGCACCATCACCCCAAGGTCGATCACTTCGTAACCGTTGCACTGCAGGACCACACCGACGATGTTCTTGCCGATGTCGTGAACGTCGCCTTTGACTGTGGCCATCACGATCTTGCCCTTGGGCTTGGATGCGGCGGTCTTTTCGGCCTCGATGAAAGGTATCAGGTGCGCCACGGCCTTTTTCATCACCCGGGCTGACTTGACCACTTGCGGCAGGAACATCTTGCCCGCACCGAACAGGTCGCCAACGGTGTTCATCCCGTCCATCAACGGACCTTCGATCACCTCGATGGGTCGGCCGCCGCGTGCGAAGATTTCCTGCCGGGCAAGTTCGGTATCATCGACGATATGTGCATCGATCCCCTTGACCAGCGCGTGCTCGATCCGACGCACCACGTCCCAGCCGCGCCATTCCTCGGCTTCCTTCATGGCCTTCGCATCGGTTCCCTTGAAGCTCTCGGCCAGGGCAATAAGCCGATCGGTGGCGCCGGGATCGCGGTTAAGGATCACATCTTCGCAAGCTTCCCGCAGCACCGGGTCAATCGTGTCATAGATGTCGAGCTGTCCGGCATTGACGATGGCCATGTCGAGCCCAGCGGGGATCGCATGATAGAGAAAGACCGAATGCATCGCCCGGCGGACCGGCTCGTTGCCGCGGAACGAGAACGACAGGTTGGACAGGCCGCCCGAGAAATGGACATGCGGACAGCGCGTGCGGATTTCGCGCACGGCTTCGATGAAGTCGACTGCGTAATTGTTATGCTCCTCGATCCCGGTGGCGACAGCGAAAATGTTGGGGTCGAAGATGATGTCCTCGGCAGGAAAGCCAATTCCGGTCAACAGCTTGTAGGCACGCTCGCAAATTTCGACCTTACGTTGTTTGGTGTCGGCCTGACCCTGCTCGTCAAAGGCCATGACCACCACGGCCGCGCCATAGGCCATGCATTTGCGGGCGTGTTCCAGGAACTGCGCCTCGCCTTCCTTCATTGAGATCGAGTTGACCACTGGCTTGCCCGAAACGCATTTCAAGCCGGCTTCGATCACGTCCCATTTCGAGCTGTCGATCATCACCGGCACCCGGGCGATATCCGGCTCTGCGGCGATCAGCTTAAGGAAGGTGGTCATCGCGTGGACTGCATCGAGCAGCCCTTCGTCCATGTTGACGTCGATGATCTGCGCCCCGTTTTCAACCTGCTGGCGGGCGACTTCGACTGCCTTGGCATAGTCGCCCGCCAGGATCAGTTTCTTGAACGCAGCGCTGCCGGTTACATTGGTGCGTTCGCCGATGTTTACAAAAGCAGAGCCGGTGGGGCGGGGAGTGGATAGGGCTTCATTCATAATTCAAAGGTCCGTTCGCATCGAGCGCTTCGGGCTTGCGGCCTGGCAGCCGCGCTCAGGATAACTTCGGGTGGTCGGCAACAGTCGAGATACCGGGCGCCGGTGTTTCGACTAAGCTCGGCCAAACCGGGTCTTGGGCAATCAAACAGCCATCACAAACGGCTCCAGCCCGGCAAGACGGGTGACCGGTTCTGGCATCGGTACGGCGCGCGGAGGCAGGCCCTGAACAGTGCGGTGCATGGCCGCGATATGCGCCGGGGTTGAACCACAGCAACCGCCCAGCACGTTAACCTGGCCAGCCTCGGCCCATTCGCGGACCAGCGCGGCGGTCGTATCGGGCAGCTCGTCGTACTCACCCAGCTCGTTGGGCAGGCCGGCATTGGGATAGACCATGATCAGCGCGTCAGCGATCTGGCTCAGCGCGCGAACATGCGGGCGCAATTGCGCCGCGCCGAAGCTGCAGTTAAGCCCGATCGTGACTGGCCGCGCGTGCCGTACCGCGCACCAGAACGCTTCAACCGTATGGCCCGAGAGGTTGCGACCTGACAGATCGGTCAGCGTCATTGACAGCATCAGGGGCACGTCGCGGCCGAGTTCCGCCTCCAGCTGTTTCACGGCCATGATCCCAGCCTTGGCGTTGAGCGTGTCGAACACCGTTTCGATCAGGATGAAGTCTGCCCCGCCTTCGATCAGCGCGCTGGCCTGCTCGTGATAAACCCCGACCAAGAAGTCCCAATCGATCTCGCGGTAGCCCGGATCGTTGACGTCGGGCGACAGCGACAGGGTCTTGTTGGTCGGTCCGATGGAACCGGCGACAAAGCGCGGGCGACCATCACGGGCAGCAAATTCGTCGGCAACCCGCCGGGCGATGGCTGCGTTGGCGAGGTTAAGGCGACCAACCAGACTTTCCGCCCCGTAATCGGCCTGGCTAATCCGCGTTGAGGAGAAGGTGTTGGTCGATACAATGTCCGAACCCGCCTCAAAATAGGCACGCGCGATTGCCTCGACCACGTCAGGCCTGGTCAACGCCAGGATGTCGTTGTTGCCCTTCTGCTCGTGACCCAGGCCAAGGTCTCCGGCATAATCGGCTTCGGTCAGCCCATAGCCCTGGATCTGCGTACCCCAGGCGCCATCAGTGATCAGGATGCGGGTGGCGGCCTGAGCCAACAGGGTTTCGCGGGCGTTCACAGTGCACCCAGTAGTTCAACGCTCAGCAGGCGCTCTGGCGAATCGGGCTTGGCTTCAAACAGGTCGCGCCATTCCGCGTTACTGCGTTCAAATTCGGTGCGCG
>JAFLDC010000060.1 GCA_017302775.1 Sphingomonadales bacterium | reverse complement strand
CGAGATCGAGGCGCTGCGGATCGAAAAGAAGGACGTACAATGAACTGGGGTTCACCGGAATTCGTGATCTGGATCGTCGCGCTCAGCACCGGCGGCTGGATCATCAACAACTGGATCCGCGCCCGCCACGGGTATGCCCTGGAAGACGAATGGGGCGGCAAGACTGACCGTGGTGGCAAGGAAGTGGCCGCGCTCAAGGCTGAGAACGCCGAGCTCAAAGAACGGCTGGCGATGTTTGAGGACCGCGTTGTGGTGCTGGAACGGATTGCCACGGACAAGTCGGTCAATCTGGCCGCCCAGATCGAAAACCTGCGGTCCGGGGAGCCGGCACGATGAGCTTTGGTGATTTCTTGGGGCTGATCGCCGCCATGGGCGGGCTGGTCGCGATTGTCGGGATCCTGGCCCAGGCGTACCGTCGCCGGCTGGAGCACAAGGAGCGGATCGCCGAGCTCAAATACGGCAACCCTTCCGCGGCTGCGCCCGAACCCGAGGCCGCCCGGATCGAACAGCGCCTGCGCGTGCTCGAACGGATCGCCACCGACAAGGGCGCTACCCTTGCCGCCGAAATCGACAACCTGCGCGTCGAGCGCATCGAAAACTGAGACGCTGGAGGCATAGCGATGGACCTGGGAGTAAGCTTGATCGTGATTGCCGGGATCGGCGCGTGGTATTCGCTGAAAAGCAAAGGGGTAGATCCGCTCAGCCGCCGCCGCACATCGCACCGCGATGACAGCGCCGGACCAGGCAATCCGCTGGCTGGCTCCACCGCCCGCGAGGCCGAGCTGGAAGGGGAAGTGGAACAACTGCGCAGCCGCATCCAGGTGCTTGAACGCATCGCCACCGACGGGCGGCACAGCCGCGAGCTGGCCGATGAAATTGAAAGCCTGCGCGAACGTTGATCGCGCAGGCCAAGGGAGAAACGCCATGATCAGCGATTACCTCTTGTTATCAGCCACCGCGCTGCTGGGCGTGTCGATCCTGACGCTGGCCAGCTTGCGCGGCTGGCAGGGCTGGCTTGAACTCAAGCTGCGCGAGCTGGAAGTCCACCGCCCTGAAATCGAAGGCGGCGCAAGCAGCGGCGCGGCCCGGATCGAGATGGCCGACCTCAAGGAACGCATCCGCAAGCTCGAAGCGATCGCCGCCGGGGTCGAGCTGTGAGCAGCCCCCATGGCGACGCGGCCCGGGCCGGCATCGGGCTGGGCTCGGCAATTGCCGTCGCGATCAGCTGGAGCCTGCACAAGTCGATCCTGTGGGCGGTGGTCCACGGTGTATTGTCGTGGCTTTACGTGATCTATTATGCCCTCACCCGGCCGGGCGGTATTGCGGGATAGCGGCCCCCGAAGACTACGGCAGCCGCATTGCGCTTGCCACGGATCGTGATAGAGCCGCCGCCATGCGCAGCCTCTCCGACATCGCCGAAGAATACAGCTTCCTGGAAGGCGACGAACGCTATCGCCTGCTGATCGAACTGGGCCGCGCGCTGGAACCGATGCCGGATGCATTGAAGACCGATGCCACGCTGGTGCGGGGCTGTTCCGCTTCGGTCTGGGTCTATCCCACGCAGCTGCCCGATGGCCGCCTGCATTTCCTGGCCGACAGCAATGCCGCGATTACCAAAGGGATCGTCGCGCTGGTGCTGGCGGCCGTGCAGGATCAGCCCCCGGCAGCCGTGGCCGCTACCGACATTGGGGCGTTGCTCGATCCGTTCGACCTCAAGAACCAGCTCTCATCGAACCGTACCCAGGGCGTGCCCAATATGATCGCGCTGGTTCGGGAAACCGCAGGGCGGCTTGCCGCGTTATAGGGGCGTGACCAGACAACTCTATCTCGCCGGCGGACTGACCTGCGTGGTGCTGGGGATTATCGGCGCGGTGTTGCCGATCATGCCAACCGTGCCGTTCCTGCTGCTCGCCGCGTTCTGCTTTTCCCGATCGCACCCCGAATGGGAAGAACGGCTGCTCAATCACCCCCACTACGGCCCGTCGCTGCGGGACTGGCGCGAGCGGCAGGCCATTTCGCGCCGGGCGAAGATCGCCGCGGTCAGTGCGATGGCGGTCGGCGCAGGCGTTACCTGGTTTACCGTCGGCTGGCCGTGGGTCATGATCTCGATCGCGATCCTGGTCATCGCCGGCAGCTGGATCTGGACCCGCGCCGAATAGCGCCAGCCCTTGCAAAATAGCCATCGCCGCGCTTATGGCCCGTGCCATGGCCAACAAACCGCGTACGCTTTACGAAAAGATCTGGGATGCCCACGTGGTGGAACGCCGCGACGATGGAACCTGCCTGATCTATATCGACCGGCATCTGGTTCATGAGGTGACCAGCCCGCAAGCGTTCGAGGCGTTGCGGGTTGCCGGACGCAAGGTACGCCGCCCCGATCTGACCCTGGCCGTGCCCGATCACAACCTGCCGACCACTGCACGGCGCGATGCCGCCGGCAAGCCTATTCCGATCACTGACCCGGAAAGCGCCCAGCAGCTCGCCGCGCTGGAACGCAACGCGCCCGAATTCGGCATTCGTCTGATCGGTGATGCCGATGCAGAACAGGGAATCGTCCATGTCGTTGGTCCCGAACAGGGCTTTTCCCTGCCCGGCGCGACGATCGTCTGCGGCGATAGCCACACCGCCTGCCATGGTGGGCTGGGTGCGCTGGCCTTTGGCATCGGCACCAGCGAGGTGGAGCATGTGCTGGCCACGCAGACCCTGCTGCTGACCCCATCCAAGACGATGGAAGTGCGGGTGAACGGTGCGCTTGGCCCGGGTGTGACCGCCAAGGACGTGGTGCTGCACATCACCGGAGTGCTGGGCGCAGCGGGCGGCACCGGCTATGTCATCGAATATACCGGCGCAGTGATCCGCGATCTTTCCGTCGAAGGCCGCCTGACCATATCGAACATGGCGATCGAACACGGCGCCCGTGCCGGCCTTATCGCCCCGGACGAGACGACCTTTGCCTATGTCAAGGGGCGGCCTTACGCCCCCACCGGTCCGGCCTGGGATCAGGCGGTGGAATGGTGGCGCGGCCTCGCCTCTGATCCGGGTGCGCAGTATGACAAAGTGGTGGTGATCGACGCCGCCGATATCGCCCCGACGGTCACCTGGGGCACCAGCCCGGAGGACACCGTGGCCATTACCGGAACGGTCCCCGCACCGGACAGCTTCACCGATCCGTCCAAGCAGGAAGCCGTGCGCAAAAGCCTGGATTACATGGGCCTTACCCCCGGCCAGCGATTACAGGATGTAGAAGTGCAGAACGTGTTCATCGGTTCCTGCACCAACAGCCGGATCGAGGATCTGCGCGCCGCCGCTGCCGTACTGAAGGGGCGGACCAAGGCGCCCAACGTCAAATGGGCGATCGTCGTGCCGGGGTCCGGGCTGGTCAAACGCCAGGCCGAGGCCGAAGGACTGGATCAGGTGTTCATTGCCGCCGGCCTGGAATGGCGCGAGCCGGGGTGTTCCGCCTGTCTCGGCATGAACCCGGACAAGGTTCCCGCTGGTGAGCGCTGCGCGTCAACCTCGAACCGTAACTTCGTCGGTCGTCAGGGCCCGGGCGCGCGCACGCACCTGGTCAGCCCGGCGATGGCCGCCGCCGCTGCCGTAACCGGACGACTGGCCGACGTGCGCGACCTCGTCTGAACAATCGGGATTCCGCCCGAAGGGCTGTCCTACAAGCGCGCATGATGGCACATGGCGGCTGCGGCCGGCCGGGAAGATCGCGCCGGGCGTTGTGGACTGGAAGTTGACGGCATTTTCAATTAACATTTTGTAAATAAAACGAATATCCGGTTTTTCACATGGCCTTGGCTGTGCAGTTCCAGCGCCATGGGCCACGAAAATCCCGTCAGCGCCCTTGAACCGGCGCGTAGGGATGGACATAGGGAAACCATGACCGACGAAACCGACACGTCCGACAGGCCCGACAAGGGCGGGATCACAGGCAAGGCTGCCATGGCCGGAGCCGCGATCGGCTCTGCCGCGCTTGCCGCCGCGCTGCTGTACGCCTCGCGCCGCCGCGAAAAGACCAAAAAGCCGACCTCGCCCCCACCGCACCCCGAAAAAGCGCCGGAAACCGATTGATGGAGGCCGTGCGCGAAGTGGCGGGACGGGCCATTCCGTTCGGGGCCAAGAACGTGGATACGGACGTTATCATCCCGGCGCACTGGCTCAAGACGATTACCCGTGACGGCCTGGGCAAGGGCGCTTTCGAAACGCTGCGCCGCGATCCCGATAACCTGTTTGACAGTGCCGAGTTCGCCGGATCGCCGATCCTGATCGCCGGGGACAACTTTGGCTGCGGGTCCAGCCGTGAACATGCCGCCTGGGCCTTGCTGGACCTTGGCATCAAAGCCGTGATCGCGCCGTCGTTTTCCGACATCTTCTCGGGCAATGCCTTCAAGAATGGCATCCTGACCGTGGTGCTGCCGCAAGCCGCGATCGATCGCCTGATGGAAGTCGCACGGACCGATCCGGTCTCGATCGATCTGGAAAATCAGGTTGTGACCACTCCGTTCCAGGATCGGTTCGAATTCACGATCGACCCCTTCCGCAAGCATTGCCTGATGGAAGGTCTGGACGAAGTGGGCCTGACCATGGCCCGCGATGCCGCGATTTCGACATACGAACAAGAAGCCAGGGCCAAGCTGCCGTGGCTCGCACAGGGAGTAGAGACTGTATGAAAGCCCTTCGCAGCCACGCTGTCGGCGGTCCTGAAACGCTGGTCCTCGATGAACTGGAAAGCCCCGCCCCGGGGCCAGGCCAGGTCCGTATCAAGGTCAAGGCCTGCGCGATCAACTATCCCGACGTGTTGATCATCAAGGATATGTACCAGTTCAAGCCGCAGCGCCCGTTCGCGCCAGGCGGCGAGCTTTCCGGCGTGGTCGATGCGGTGGGCGAAGGCGTCACGCAGTGGACCCCCGGTGACCGCGTGATTGCGATGATGGGCAACGGCGGCCTCGCCACGGAAGTTCTTGCCCCGGCTGACAAACTGTTCCCGCTGCCTGACGGCGTTTCGTTTGAAACCGGCGCGTCGCTGCTGATGACCTATGGCACCAACATGCACGGGCTGCTTGATCGCGGCCACCTTAAGGCGGGCGATACCCTGCTGGTGCTGGGTGCTGCGGGCGGCGTCGGGCTGGCAGCCGTGGAACTGGGCAAGGCTTATGGCGCAAAGGTTGTCGCTGCTGTTTCGAGCGAGGAAAAAGCCGCGGTCGCGCGCGAACATGGCGCCGATGAGGTGGTGGTCTATCCGGTCGCTCCGCTTGACAAGGACCAGTCCAAGGCGCTGGCTGAAGCCTTCAAGGCAGCCTGCGGACCGGACGGCGCGCATGTGGTCTACGACATTGTCGGCGGCGACTATTCCGAACCGGCGGTCCGTTCGATCGCCTGGGAAGGCCGGTTTTGCGTCGTAGGCTTCCCCGCCGGGATCGCCCGTCTGCCGCTGAACCTGACCCTGCTGAAAAGCTGCGATGTCTGCGGCGTGTTCTGGGGCGCGTTCGCAGCCCGCGATCCGAAGGCCAATGCCGCGCACATCGCCACGCTGTTCGAACTTCTGAAGACCGGGAAGATCAATCCCAAGGTCTCGGCAACATTCCCGCTGGAACGCGGCGGCGATGCGATTACGATGCTGGCAGAGCGCAAGGCGATCGGCAAGGTTGTGGTGACCATGGATTGACCCGCGCGGCATGGGAGAACGGTTATGATTGCAGCACGCTTGATTATTGCAGGGGCCTTGCTGACCACTGGTTGGGCGCTCTACGCCAAACCCGCGCCCAAGCCCGCTGCCCCCACCGCGCAGGACCTGGTGCTGGCGCGGCAGGCCGGCATGGCGATGTCCGCTTCCACGCTCAACCTGCTGCGCGGCGCCAGCACCAATGGCGCGCCGCTGAAAAGCCTGGCCTTTCCAGCCAGTGGCCTCGCCAAATGGGCCGCAGCCGCACCCGCGCTGTTTGCGGATTCGACCCGCGGCACGGCCAGCCGCGCCCTGCCTGCGGTCTGGACCAACAAGGCTGATTTCGCCGCAAAGTCCAAGGCTTTCGCCGATAGTACCAAAGCGCTCGCCGATGCCGCCAAGGCAGAGGACAAGGCGGCGTTCGACGCCGCGCTTGCCAGTACGGCGGCATCGTGCAAGGGCTGCCACGATTCGTATCAAGCCCCGCCCGGACCGGCTCCCAAGGCCGGCTAGGGCGATAGACCCCAACAGGAGCAGTCATGACCGACTTCAACGACCGCGAACGCGCCGAAGAAGCCAAATTCGCCCACGACGAAGAAATGCAGTTTCGCATCCAGGCGCGCCGCAACCGCCTGCTGGGCGCGTGGGCGGCTGAGAAAATGGGGCTCTCTTCGGTCGAGGCCGAAGCTTATGCCAAAGCGGTGGTCCAGGCTGACTTTGAAGAAGCCGGTGACGAGGACGTGATTCGCAAGCTGCTGGGCGATCTGGTTTCGGCCGGACTGGATGTTACCGAAGCTGACGTGCGCACGGCGTTGGAGGCAAAGTCGGTAGAAGCCCGCCGCATGCTGATGGGCGAGGTCTGACGCTATGCCGATGCCCGCGGCCGAGATTGAGGCACGGATCAAGGCAGGATTGCCCGATGCCGTAATCACGCTGACGGATCTGGCCGGTGACGACAATCACTGGGCGGCGCATGTTGTTTCCGCCAGCTTTGCCGGCAAGACCCGCGTCGCGCAGCACAAGCTGGTCTACGCCGCCATCGGTGACGATATGGGCGGCGCACTCCATGCCTTGCAACTGACCACCGGCGTTCCCACCTGAACAGCCGAGGAGTTCACATTCATGTCCGACACCAACACCCGCATTGCCGAGATCGTCAACAGCAACGACGTGGTCCTGTTCATGAAGGGAACGCCCTTGTTCCCGCAGTGCGGTTTTTCCAGCCGCGCGGTGGCGATCCTCGATCATCTTGGCGTCGCCTATGAAGGCGTCGATGTGTTGCAGGACATGGAAGTGCGCCAGGGCATCAAGGCATTTTCGGATTGGCCGACAATTCCGCAGCTTTACGTGAAGGGCGAGTTCGTCGGCGGCAGCGACATCATGATGGAGATGTACGAAGCGGGTGAGCTTCAGCAGCTGATGGCTGACAACGGCGTCGCCTCTGCGGCCTGAACGCCATCTCTTCTCAAACGAAAAACGGCCGGGGTGACACCGGCCGTTTTCGTTTTGTGACATTTGGCTCGGGGAGGCAGGGCCGCGGAGACCAGGGGTGCGGCCCCGCCTCATTCGAGACTGCTTGGGGGTAACTGCTACTATGCAGAGACCGTGCCAATTCACACAGACCTATATTTTTCCATGTGTTAGCCGAAACGAGTGCAAAAGCCCGGCAGGCATTTGTAAGCAAATCCGACACTAACCGGTCGTTTAAACTGCTTGGCAAACCGTTGTCGGCGCGGCACCCTCGCCGTCATGGATCTGAAGGACATGTTCGACGCCAATGGCGACATCCCACCGGCAGTAGCTGCGGCAACGCTGGTCATCTTCCGCAACTGCCCCAGCGGCGGCGCACCACAACTGCTGATGGTGCAACGCTCCAAGGAAATGCGCTTTGCCGGTGGAGCGGCTGTGTTCCCGGGCGGACGTGTTGACGATGCCGACCGCGATCTGGCCGACGCTCATGGCGCCGCCGATGATGATACCCGCGAAGAACTGGCGGCGCGGATTGCCGCAGTGCGTGAAACGCTGGAGGAAACGGGGCTCGCGCTGGGCTTGCATCAACGCCCCAGCCTGACCGAGGCATTGGCAGCGCGCGCTTACCTGCTGGAAACGGGAACACTCGCTCCGGTGCTGGATCGGATGGGCTGGACGCTCGACCTCGACGGGCTGGTAGCGTTCTCGCGCTGGCGGCCCAAGCACAAGGAGATCAGGGTATTCGATACACGCTTCTACCTCGCCAATCTGGGTACGGGCGCGGTCGATCTGCTGGTCGATTCGACCGAAAACACCAGGCTGTTCTGGGCCGGCGCCGCCGATGCGCTGCGGCAGGCGGACAGCGGCGAGATCAAAGTGATCTTCCCGACCCGGCGCAACCTGGAACGGCTGGCGCCATTCGGGAGCTTCGATGAGGCCTTGGCCCATGTTGCCGAATACCCGTCCCGAATGATTACCCCGTTCATGGAAATGCGCGACGGCGTGCCGTGGCTGCTGATTCCGCCCGATGCGGGCTATCCGGTCCAAGGGGAAGTGCTGGAAAGTGCGGCGCGCGGATAAAAGAACCCCCGCGCGGAAGGAGCGCGGGGGCAGGTGCCCGTCGGTTTCCCTCCGGGTCGGGTCGCGGTTCTTGCTAACCGAACATCGCTCCGCCCGCCGTGACGGGCATCACGCCGCTGCACTTTGCTGAAAGAAAATGGTGCGCCCGGGTGGATTCGAACCACCGGCCTCAAGATTAGAAGTCTCGTGCTCTATCCAACTGAGCTACGGACGCGCCGCAGGCCCTCATAGGCAGGGTTTGCGGGTCACGCAAACTCCGCTAGCCTGCTTTCCCATGACAGGGAAAATCGCCAGCATCGACGGCTCCGCAGGGGCGCGTCGTCACTTCCGCTACTTTGACTACCTCATGGCGGCGTTTGTCGCGATCCTGCTGCTGTCCAACCTGATCGGGGCGAGCAAGCTGGCGACGGTGAACGGGTTCACATTTGGTGCCGGGATCCTGTTTTTCCCGCTGTCCTACGTAATCGGTGACGTGCTAACCGAAGTCTATGGCTATGCCAATGCGCGGCGCTGTGTGTGGATGGGATTCGGCGCGCTGATCTTCATGGCTTTTATGAGCTATGTGGTTGTGGCGATGCCTCCGGCCAGCGGTTGGGACGGGCAAGCGGCCTACGAATCGGTGTTCGGATCAACCTGGCGGATCGTTGCTGCTTCGATCCTGGCGTTTTGGGCCGGCGAATTCGTCAACAGTTTCGTCCTTGCCAAGATGAAAATCTGGTCCGGCGGCAGACATCTGTGGATGCGGACCATCGGATCGACCCTGTTTGGCCAGGGCATCGACAGCCTGATCTTCTACCCGGTGGCCTTTCTTGGCATCTGGTCAACCGACCAAGTCATCACCGTAATGCTTTCCAACTGGCTGCTGAAGGTCTTGTGGGAAGCGCTGCTTACGCCGGTGACCTACGCTGTGGTGGGCTGGTTCAAGGCACGGGAGGGCGTGGATGTCTATGATACGGGAACTGATTTTTCGCCCTTTGCCAAGGCGGGTTCGGTTTAGGCCCCGCCATCCGGGCGGGGCCTCACCAGCGATCCGTCAATCGGCGATGAGGCCGATCGCGAGGTAGACGAGGATCAGCGAACCGGCGCCGAAGATCGTGCCCAGCGCGAAGCCGATGCGGATCAGGTTGGCGTCCCAGCCGGTGTAGTTGGCGATCCCGCTGCACACGCCCATGAACTTGCCATTGGACTTGTCGAGACGGAACGAACGCGACGTGGTCATGTCATTCTCCAGGGGTTTGATCGGGGTCATGCGATTTCGCCAACGTAGATGGTCTGGGCATGGGCAGTCTGCGGCATCGAGACGGTGCCACTGATCAGCACGACCGACAGCAGAAAAGCAGAAGCTGCAGCGGCAAGCTTGTTGGCGAAAGTAGACTGGCTGGACATGGATTTTTCCTTCTGTTTGATCTGGACCGCAGTGTATTCTGCGGATGCAAAAGGGATTGCAGAAGGCGTGCCAATTTTAAAAAACGGCAGAAATTCAAGCTTTCGCAAAGCTGAACGGTTTGTTTGCAGATCGTCAGAATCGAAATGTTGGGAATTTTCACCAACTATCAGGATCAAGCTTTGGCGTGACATTGCCCATCACCCCGCACTATCGGCAACAAATGGGGCTTGATCGCATTACCCTCACGCATTTCCGCAACCATTGCGCCACCCGGCTTGATGGAACAATGCAGTTCAACTTGTTGGTCGGGGAGAACGGCGCGGGGAAGACCAACGTGCTCGAAGCGCTATCGCTGCTGGCACCGGGGCGAGGACTGCGCCGGGCGGCATTGCCGGATATTCCCGGCAAGGACGGCGACGGTGGTTTCGCCGTGACGGCGGACCTGGATGCGGCGGTCACGCTGGGCACCGGGACAAAGCCTGAACGTCCCACCCGCCGGATTGCGCAGGTCAACGGGGCCGACGTGCCTGCGGTGCGACTGGGCGAATGGCTGTCGATCGGCTGGCTGACGCCGGCGATGGACCGTCTGTTTGCCGAAGGGGCTGGGGCGCGGCGCCGTTTTCTCGACCGGCTGGTACTGGCGCTTGAGCCGGGCCATGCCCGTAACGCGGCAAAACTGGAAGGGGCGCTGCGCGAACGTAACCGCTTGCTGAGTGAACCGATCGAGCCGGATCCGGCCTGGCTCTCCGGGATTGAGGAGCAGTTGGCCGAAGCAGGCGCCCTGGTTGCGCAAGCCAGGCAGCGGCTGATT
>JAFLDC010000006.1:15353-22435 GCA_017302775.1 Sphingomonadales bacterium | reverse complement strand
GGCGCCGCGCTCGCGCGCGACCCTATGATGGAACGCATGTCTTCACGGTTCACGCGGGCGCGGCCCGCTTTTCGGTCTGCTTGGCGCCCCGCCTGGCGCCCGGCGGCCCGGGCATCGGCCCTCGCGGATGCCGAAGCGCAGGCAAAGGCCCAGGCGGTAAGTGCTGGTGCTGACCCTGAAAGCGTTGAGGTCGTCAACATTGAGGCCGTCCCACTGCAGTACCTGCCGGGCGGAGCAACTCGCGTGGTTTGCCGGGTCGTCGGCGATCTGGCTCTGGCGGAGTAACAGTTATGGTATCCGAAATTACTCTCGCCAACATCGAACACCTGGCGATCGGATCGTCTTTCCTCGGCACGGGCGGCGGAGGCGACCCTTATCTCGGATCGCTGCTATGCCGCGAAGCGATCGCCAAATATGGTCCGGTACCGGTCGTTTCACTGGATGATCTCAAAGACGAGGACAACGTTTTCATCGCTGCTGCCCTGGGTGCGCCAACGGTGATGATTGAAAAGCTCTTTTCGATTGAGGACCAGCACCGCGCAGTCCAAGCGCTCGAAACATTCTTGGGGCGCCAAGCGAGCGCGATCATTTCAGCGGAGATCGGCGGCTGCAATTCAATGATGCCGGTGGCATATGCGGCGATGCGGGGGCTTCCGATCGTCGACGGCGACGGCATGGGCCGCGCATTTCCCGCATTGCAAATGACTAGCTTCAACATCGAAGGGGTTGCTTGCTCTCCGCTGACAATTGCCGACGAGCACGGCAACAGCGTTCTCTATCAGACAAACACCGGCCTCAGGGCCGAAGAGCTGGCACGACCGGTCGCGGCGGAAATGGGCGCGAGCGTTTGTATGTCATGTTACCCCATGACCGGCCGGGAAGCCCGCCGCGCCGCGATCCCCAAGACATTGTCCGGTGCGATCGCCATTGGCGAGGCAATTTCGCGCACCTCCGATCCACGAGCTCCGTTGGACCGCCTCGTCACTGCACTGCGCGGCCATGAGTATTACAAAGAAGCAGCAGTCGTCTTTCAGGGCAAGATCACCAGCCTGGAGCGAGACACCTCCAAGGGATGGGTTTTTGGAAACTGCACCATCTCGGCGATGTCCGGAGACGGCAGGGCTGAACTGAAGTTCCAGAACGAGAACCTTCTCGTCACGGTCGATGGCCATTTGCGCTGCGTCGTCCCCGATCTGGTGACCATCGTGGATGCCGAAACCGCTCACGCTATCCCCACCGAACGCCTTGCCTATGGGCAACGCGTTGCCGTGGTTGTGTGCAGTGCGCCGCCTATGCTCACGACAGCACGCGCACTCGACGTCGTCGGCCCCAAGCAGTTCGGGCTCGACGATCACTATGTCCCAGTTGCCGAACTAATCAGGGAGTTGATCTAATGCGCGTCCACATCATTACACCGGTTGTGACCGAAGGAATTCGGACGCTTGACGATGTCGCCCATTTGCGGAGTGCGGATCTCAGCATCACGCAATCACTGATTGCAACTGGCCCCGCTTCGATTGAAAGCGAGTTCGACGAAGCAATGGCCGTCCCGGGAATTGTTGCGGAAGCTATTGCGGCCGAGCAATCAGGTGCCGACGCCATCATAATCGATTGCATGGGCGACCCGGGCCTCAAGGCAGCGCGGGAGGTCGTGAGAATCCCGGTTTTTGGTCCCGCCGATACATCGATGCACTTGGCGGCCATGTTGGGGCACCGGTTCAGCATCGTCACCGTGCTCGATTCGGTCGTCCCAATGATTGAGAATCTCTCAAAGATCTATGGGACAAGCTCGAAGCTCGCATCTGTCCGGGTGATAAACATTCCAGTCCTCGAACTGGAAGCGGCACCTGAAAAAGTGACCAGCGCGCTGGCGAACGCGTCGCTCGCTGCGGTTGAGGAGGATGGTGCGCATGCCATCATCCTTGGATGCACCGGCTTTCTGGGCTGTGCCGAAGCGATTGAATCGGCACTCAAAGCAAAAGGCTATCGTCTGCCCGTGATTGATCCGATCCCCGCAAGCGTCTGCGTCGCTGCGGGGGTCGTTCGAGCAGGCCTATCGCACAGCAAGCTTACCTATGCCCACCCGCGGTCCAAAGAACTTCGGGGTTATCCGGCAATCAACATTTGAAGGGAGGGATAATCATGATCAAAAAAAATCTTCAGAAGGCCAGCATTCTTGCGATTGCGATTGGCGGCCTGACCAGCGTCACGCCTGCTTTCGCTCAGGATAACGCTTCGGGTCAGGTCCAAGCGGCGTCTTCGGACTCAAAGCTTGGGGAAATCGTTGTCACAGCTCAGCGCCGTGAGCAACGCGCTGACGACGTCGGCGTTTCGATTAATGTGTTGACCGGCGATGACCTCAAGAAGTCAGGGACCAATTCAATCGTCGATCTATCGGCGATCACCCCGAATGTGCAGATCAAGAACGTACTTGCCAACAGCATCGTCAATGTGAGTATCCGCGGGATTGGCCTCAACGACTATGCCGCGAATAACAATCCAGCTGCCGGCATGTACGTTGACAACGTGTATTTGGTCTCGCCGGCGATGCTTTCGTTCGGCTTGTTTGACGTTGATCGGGTCGAGGTCTTGAAAGGACCACAAGGGGACCTCTATGGTCGCAACACGACTGCCGGCGCGGTAAACATCATCAGTCGCAAGCCTTCCGAGGCGACTGACGTCCAGTTCGAAGCAGGCTACGGGACGTATGGTAGCTGGCAAGTCGACGGCGCGGCTGGCGGTGCCCTTACCTCAAACCTTACCGCAAGATTTGCGATGCAGACCGTCCAGCAGGAGTCCGGCTGGCAGACGAATTATCTAACTGGACAGAAGGTCGGCAAGATCGACCGTACGAACGGACGCCTGCAACTACTGTGGAAGCCCAGCGCCGATTTCAGCATCTTGGTCAATGCCCACAAGGGTTATGATCGCTCGGACGTCACGTTGTACAAGGCCAACAACGTCCTAACCCCGGAGGAAAATCCCTATGCGAACCAGCCCCGCGTGGCGGGAGCAGGAAACGATCCGCATATGGATCTTGAATCCACTGGCATTTCCGCGACGATGAACTGGAACATCGAGCCGAAAATTACGCTGACCTCGATTACTGGCTATGAACACTTCACGCGCCTCCACATCGAAGACACCGATGGCACTGGGGTGCAATATCTAGATGCGACCTATCGCAACCGCATCAATCAATTCTCTCAGGAACTCCGGCTTGCGTATCATGGCGATGGGCTTGAGTTGATCGTCGGTGGATTCTACTCGCATGATCAAGTTCAGACCCGAGACGAATTTTTCTCTCCCGATCTCCTCCCGCTATTTGGCCTCCCTGGGCTCGACACTATCGGCAACACTTACCGACAGCGCACAAATGCCTATGCAGTTTTCGCGCACGGAGAGTGGACCATTGCTCCGCGCCTGACTTTGATAGGCGGGCTTCGCTATACCGAAGAGCACAAGGTCTTCGATCAAGCGACCACGTTCCTGTGTGCATCCGGCGCTTGCTTCGACGTGTTCTCACCGGTGAGCAACAAGTTCTCGACATCAAATGTGTCGGGGAAAATCGGTCTCAATTTCAATGCCGGTGATCGCACCTTGATCTACGCAAGCGTCAGTCGTGGTTTCAAGTCCGGGGGCTTTCAGGGCCAGCTGGCCTTCGATCCTGCCGTACTGCAACCGTTCAATGATGAGCAACTCACAGCTTATGAGCTGGGCATCAAGACCCGCCTATTCCCTAATCTTCAATTGAATGCCTCGGTCTTCGATTATGAATATCGAGATGCCCAATTTTATGGCCCACTCTTCGACTCGCCCGTTGGCGTGCTGTTCGGCATTGCAAACGTCGGGAATGCGCGGGTGAAGGGTGCGGAAGCAGACATGAGGTGGCGTCCGGTCGACGGTCTCGATGTGCGGATGGGCGCTGGCTATATCGACACCAGGATAACCAAGTCGATCGTGGCTGGCGTGGCAACGGGAAGCGTACTGCCCAATTCTCCGAAACTGACGCTCAACGGGCAGGTGCGATATGAGTGGGCGCTATCGGACAGCAGCAAGATGGATATCGCCTTGTCGGGCAACTACCAAAGCAAAATCCGCTTCGATGTCGTCCGTAATCCATCCGAAGCCATTGAAGGTGGCTACTTCATCGGAAACGCGGAGCTTGGAACTACATTTGGTGATCATTGGCGCGCTTCGGTCTGGGTGAAGAACATTTTCGATAACCTTCACCGCACCCAAGCACTCAACACGAGCGTTGGTTGGACTAGCCAGTACGGCGCGCCAAGGACAGCAGGATTGAACGTCTCTTACAAGTTTTGACGGAGGGGCTGCGGCAGATCGACCTGTTTGACTGTCGCAGCCGCCCATGGCTGGGAGGTGCCGATTGGAATTGTTGAAATGATTGAAATGGCTTGCTTTATGAAAGATGCCAACAGGACAGATTCAGGCCGCCATCCAAATAGGTTCGCAATCTCTTTGCCACAAAGCTGGGCTTGAAATGGGCAAGGAAAATCAAGCTCATGATTTCATCCATTTGTTCGACCGAGCGATATTTCCTGCCAAAATCTGAGACTACCCAAATTGAACGTTTGGCCGTCATAGAAATTGGCAGTCGGGCATCTCGGTTGACTGTCGCCGATGTTAGTAGGTGCTCGGTTCGCGTTGTCGGTACCAATCATGAAGTATCCAACCTTTTCCTTTTGGTCGCAGATTCAGAAGTCGATCTGGCACTGGAAAAGCTCAAAATTACGCTGGAGAGGTTTCGGAGAAAGGCGGCAAAAATGGGCGCACACAGGATACGCGTCATCGGCACGGAAGCAATTCGGTTGCTTGCGGAGAGATCTCTACTGTCGCGGGAATTTGGAATAGAAGTTTTGTCTCCGAGTGAAGAGGCGCACCTGGCATTTCTCGGTGCCGCCGCCGGGTTAGGCTTCCCGGAAAGCGCTCGAGATTTTCTGCTGATCGATCAGGGGGCCGGTAGCATGGAGGTCGCGGGCGGTCGCCTTCGCCCCAGCCCACAACTGTCGCAGAGCGCTAGCACTGGACTTGGCGCTAAAGTGGCCGAAGCCATCTTCGAGCGCACAGGCTGCTGTGTTCCCACATTCAGCAAGCATGTGTCTTCCGTGATCAAGAAGAGTCTGGAAGGACACAACTGGTCGAAATCACGATCCGTGACCGTTCTTGGAGGCACAGCAACTCGTTTAGGTTGGATGGCTGTTGGTGCAAAGGGATCAACCAGGTACTCAGCCTCGCAGGTGCACGGTGTACAATTCAATGTCGATTGCCTGCTGAAAGTTATCAATGGTTTCCAGACCTCTAGCGCTGCCCAGTTGCGGTCCTTCGCGCAGGAGTTAGCAGTCGGCTCTAAGGCAGGACCAAACTGGAACGAATTTCTGGCGAGCTCATTGGCCATTTGTGAAGCTGCACGGTTCCTCGGTGCGCAAGAGATACGTGTGAGTACAACTGGAACTCGGCTTGGCGCTCTCGTTTCGATGCGTTTTGATCGTAAATGCCAAAGTCATGATCAATATATTGGTAAACCTGGCCGGTGAACTGCTTATCGTTTGATGTCGAAGTCAATGCGCTTGGGGATTGTTGTAGCACCCGACGCTGGTGCTACGCCCGCGCGCAGAGCTCTGCTGAAGCTCCAAGCTGGTCAGGCGTCTGCATCGCCGGATGCCAGGACCTCCTTTTGCGCCTCCCAGACAGAAATGACGTACTAAGTGACCCATCTAGACCAGCGCCATTAGGCTGGCATTGCCGCCGGCAGCAGTGGTGTTGATCGATGTGGAAACTTCCTCGACCAGCCAGTCGGCGCGGTAGAGGCCATCGTTACCACCCATTTGCACCAGCGGAATCGGGCCAGGCATATCGGCAAGGCGTGCCAAGACCTCTGTGATGCCCTGTTCGCACGGCTCGATCAGCACAGCGGCAAAGCGGGATACCTCGGGAAATTCAACAAGCCATTCAACGCGCTGCGTCACTGCTTCGGGTAGGTCCACCCTCGCCACATCACCGGCTACTGCTACGCTGTTGCCTTCGGCCAGCGCAGCAATGAGCTGGTCGATCAAACCAGCTTCGCTGTGTGGAAGAAGGAGTACTAGTCCGCGTGGATGCAGGGCATAGATGTTGTCTTCGCCAACTGGGCCGGGGAGTTGGGTTACGTGACCACACAGCCGCGCGCGCCCGGCCTGGCGGGCACGTTCGGCCCGAGCCTGGCCACCTCGACCATCCAGCCACTCTGACAGAGCCGTCAGGGCCGGATCGATCCGTCCATCGCCCACGGGCGAATTGCCGGGACGCGATTGCACCAGCCGCCCCAGATACAGCGGCCCACCCGCCTTCGGGCCAGTGCCCGACAACCCGCGGCCACCAAATGGCTGAACGCCGACCACGGCACCGATCACATTGCGGTTGACATAGACGTTGCCAGCCCCCGATCGGGCAGTGACGTGCGCGATCGTTTCGTCAAGCCGAGTGTGCAGGCCAAAGGTCAGCCCATAGCCAGTGGCGTTGATCGCGTCGATCACATGGTCAAGTTCGCCGCGCTTCCATCGCAGAACGTGGAGTACGGGACCGAAGACCTCGCGCCCGATCTGATCGATCGAGGTGACCTCGATGATCGTCGGCGCCACGAAAGTGCCGTGGCAGCAAGCGTCAGGCAATGTGACCTGTTCGATCTTGCAGCCCAGCCCGCGCATTCGCTCGATATGGGCTTCGATTGTGGCTTTGGCCTCGGCCGTGATAACGGGGCCGATGTCCGTGGCGAGCCGGTCTGTATTGCCGACCGAGAGCTCGGCCAGCGCCCCCTTAAGCATCGCCAACTGCCGCTCCGCGATGTCCTCCTGCAAGCATAGAATACGCAGCGCCGAACAGCGCTGCCCGGCGCTGTCGAAGGCCGAAGCGATGACATCGGCGGTGACCTGTTCGGCCAGCGCTGAACTGTCGACGATCATCGCGTTCTGCCCGCCGGTCTCGGCGATCAGCGGTACCGGCTTGCCGTCGGCGCCCAGGCGTTGCGCCAGCAGGCGCTGCAGCAGCCGCGCGACCTCGGTCGAGCCGGTGAAGAGCACGCCCTG
>JAFLDC010000006.1:0-15343 GCA_017302775.1 Sphingomonadales bacterium | reverse complement strand
CCCGCCAGTCTCGGCGATCAGCGGGATCGGAGCGCCATGGGGAGAGGTATGGCCGGCAATCTCAGCCTGGATCAGCTTGGCGACTTCGGTCGATCCGGTGAACATCACCGCCGCCGTCTGCGGTGCAGACACCAGCGCGGCGCCGATCGCGCCATCGCCAGGAAGGAACAGGAGGGCCTCTTCTGGTACGCCAGCCTCATGCAGGATGCGCACGCCCTCCGCCGCAATCAGCGGGGTTTCCTCGGCTGGCTTGGCAAGCACTGAATTACCCGCCACCAGTGCGGCCGAGACTTGTCCGATGAAGATGGCAAGCGGGAAATTCCAGGGGCTGATACAGACCACTGGCCCCAGCGGTTGAATGGCATCGCCAAGAGTACGGCGAGCTTCAGCCGCGTAATAGCGCAGAAAGTCTACCGCCTCGCGCACCTCGGCAATGGCATTGGGCAGCGACTTGCCGGCCTCGCGCACGATCAGCCCGAGCAGCACGTGCATACGCTGTTCCATGATATTGGCGGCGCGTTCGAGCATCGCAGCTCTGGCGTCGACCGGCGTTGCTGCCCAAGATGGGGAAGCCTTTGCTGCCAGACTGGCTGCAAAGGCAACGTCACGCTCAAGCGCAGAAGCGGCACGACCAACCACATCGCGATGATCGGCGGGATTGAGCGCCGGGTGCGGCTGACGGGCGATCGGCAATCCTGGGGCCAGCGGCGCGGCCTGCCATTGCATTTGTGCGCTGGCCTGCAGATCGCGCGTCAGATCGGCCAGCACGATCTCGCTGGACAAATCGATCCCGGCTGAGTTCTTCCGCGCGCCGAGAATGCCTTGCGGCAAGGCAACCACCGGATGGGGTGCACCCACGGGGACGACTTCGCTCGCTTCGGCAACAGGATCACTTGCAAGCTCGAATGCTGAGACTGAGGCGTCCCAGATGCGATGCACAAACGACGAATTCGCACCGTTTTCCAGAAGGCGGCGTACGAGATAGGCAAGCAAGGTCTCATGCGTGCCTACTGGCGCATAGATCCGACAAGGACGGTTTAGTTTGGCCGGGCCGGCAACTTCCTCATAGAGCGGCTCGCCCATGCCGTGGAGGCACTGGAACTCGTAGTCGCCCGGCGTGAAGTCCGGTCCTGCAAGGTGATAGATGGTCGCAAGTGTCTGGGCGTTGTGCGTGGCGAACTGCGGAAACAGCACGTCACGGTTCGCCAGCAACTTTCGAGCGCAAGCAATATAGGAGACATCAGTGTGGACCTTTCGGGTGAACACTGGGAAGTCCGTGAGTCCGTCAACCTGCGCTCGCTTGATTTCGCTGTCCCAATAGGCGCCCTTGACCAAGCGCACCATGATCCGCCGCTTCGCGCGCCGGGCAAGATCGGCCAGCCAGTCGATCACGAATGGGCACCGCTTGCCATAGGCCTGAACGACAAAACCCAGCCCGTTCCAGCCGGAAAGTTCGGGATCAGTGGCAAGACTTTCAAGCAGGTCGAGGGACAATTCGAGCCGGTCGGCTTCTTCAGCGTCTATATTGAATCCGATGTCATAACCTTTGGCGATCCGGGCGAGGCCCCACACGCGCGGCAACAATTCGGCCATCACCCGTCCGGCCTGCGCGCGCGAATAGCGCGGATGCAGAGCGGATAACTTAATCGAGATTCCAGGTCCGGCCTGAAGGCCCCGGCCAGCAGAAGCTTTTCCAATTGCATGGATCGCGTTTTCGTAGTCAACCAGATATCGCGCGGCATCTGCTGCCGTGGTCGCGGCTTCACCAAGCATGTCGTAGCTGTACGAAAAGCCCGCAGATTCGAGTTTGCGCGCTCGCTTGAGAGCTTCGCTGATCGTCTCACCGGTGACGAACTGTTCGCCCATCAGTTCCATCGCCATATCGACCCCGCGGCGGATCACAGGCTCACCCGCGCGCGCGATCAAGCGCGTGAGGGCAGAGCTAAGCCCGGCCTCGCCATGGCTCGCCGTGAGCTTGCCGGTCACCATAAGACCCCAAGTCGCTGCGTTCACGAACAGTGGTCGCCCTCCCCCAAGGTGAGCCCGCCAATCCCCATTTGCAATTTTGTCTCGGATCAACGCGTCGCGGGTGCCGTTGTCGGGAATGCGCAGCAACGCCTCGGCTAGGCACATCAAAGCCACGCCTTCCTGGCTGGAAAGCGAATACTCCTTGACCAGACCTTCCACTCCGCCGCGCTGTCCTTTGGTGCGCAGAGCCTCGACCAACGCTGATGCTGTTTTGGCGATAGTGGGCCGCAAAGCCGCGTCCACTTCGGCCATCGGTAAGAGTGCCCCCACAGCCTTTGGTTCGGGTAGCCTGTAAGCTTCAGCGATTCGTTTCCGCAAATTGGTAGGATCCGAGATCGGGCGCGCAAATACAGCAAAGGGTGGGGGTGTGACGGTCTCTGAAGGCATCGCAAGGAATCCCGCTTTTGTTACCATTGGATGGTACATTGCTTTTCTGAGGCGTTTTGCCTAAATGTGGAAGAATGCGCAGCGATACGCCTAAAGCTTTGATGCAAGGTAGGTCGATGGACGAGATTTATGACTGATAATAGCCAAATCGACCAGATCGATCGAAAGATCATTGCCCAATTGCGTGCTGATGGTCGGATAACGGTTACCGAACTGGCCAGTCGGGTCGGCTTGTCGAAAACGCCATGCCAGATTAGATTAAAGCGTCTGCTGGATGAAGGTTACATCCGAGGCTTCCGCGCCGTGATTGATCCTGCGAAACTCGGCATCGGTCACATTGCTTTTGCAGAGGTCAAGCTAAGCGACACACGCGAGCGCGCCTTGGAAGAATTTCGGCAGGAAGTTCTTCGCATTCCCGAGATCGAGGAATGCCACATGATCGCCAGCAGCTTCGATTACCTGCTAAAAGTCCGCACCTCGGACATTCGTGCTTATCGCCAGGTGCTGGGCGAGAAGATCTCCAGCCTTCCGCATGTTTCCAGCACCTCTACATTTGTTGTCATGGAGGCGATTGTAGATTCTAGCGCCTGATATATCCGCAAAATTGTCGAGCGCGAGCTTTGAAGCCTCCCAAGGTCCAAAGTCATTCGCGGGCACTTAGGGGAAGAGGCCCCTTGTTGCGCGAGCCTGATAGACCCGGTCGATGCCGATCGATAGCGCAGCATTGCGATAACTCAAATTGTCTCGGTGCGCGCGCTCTTTCACTTGAGCATAGGATTGCTCCATGACGGCATAGAGCTTTTGGTTCACCTCGGCCTCAGTCCAGAAATAGCGCTGGAGACCTTGAACCCATTCGAAGTAGCTGACGATCACGCCGCCCGCGTTGCACAGGATATCTGGGAGGATTGTGATATCCCTACCACGCTCAGCGAGAACCTGATCGGCCTCGGGGGTGGTGGGTCCGTTTGCAGCTTCGGCGAGGATTCGACAGCGGAGTTGCTGAGCATTTGCGCCATCGATGACTCGCTCTCGAGCTGCGGGAAGCAGAATATCACAAGGCTTGGTCAACAATTCAGAAGGATCACACTCGTCAGCGTTGAAACCCGAAAGAACGCGATTCCGAGCAGCAAATTCAACAAGTGCGGCTACATCGAGCCCCTTGGGGTCATAGAATGCCGCGGTGTGATCGCTGACGCCGACGACCTTCACACCGCGCTTTGCAAATTCAGTCGCGGCTACCGAGCCTACATTCCCGAAGCCCTGGATGATTGCGGTGCCGCCGCTGGGTTCAATTTTCGCATCCTCAAGTGCACGAATAGCGAGGTAAACGACACCTCGACCCGTCGCTTCGCGGCGCCCCAATGTCCCGCCGCACTCGACAGGTTTGCCGGTTACGATCTCAGTAACCGTGTGTCCTTGGTGCACGGAGTAGGTGTCAAGGAACCAGGCCATCACTTGCTCATTCGTTCCCATATCAGGCGCAAGTACATCGGTCTGAGGGCTGATGAAGGGAATGAGCTCCTGCATGTAGCGACGGGACAGTGCCTCGAACTCGCGCGGTGAAAGACTCATGGGATCGACGGCAACACCTCCTTTTCCGCCACCGTAGGGCAGGCCTGCCAGCGCGCATTTCCAACTCATCCAAATGGCCAGCGCGCCGACTTCGCCGATATCGACACCTGGCGCAAACCGCGTCCCACCTTTTGTCGGGCCAAGGGACAAATGATGCTGGACACGGTAGCCATGGAAGACCTGGACAGTGCCGTCATCCCGATGGATCGGGCATGCTACCGTGAGGGCGCGCTTCGGAAGAAATATCCGTTCGCGTCGGTCAAACGGGATGCCGAGATGATCAGCGACTGTGTCGAATTGCTGTCGAGCCATTGCGAAGACCTCGCCGCCGTAAATGCTGCTCATGCTGTTATCTCCCCGGACGATCAGTCGACTGTTGTTTGATTGGGCGACCCCTGGACCAAATCTGCGTTATCTCGTCGCTTTCGACAGCAAGCAGAGAAATGTCGTCCAAAGGATTGCCATTGATGACCAAAAAGTCGGCGTAGGCTCCAGGTGCGATTACACCCAGCAAGCCATCCATACCGAGCAAAGAGGCGTTGGTCGAAGTCGCCGAAACCAAGGTCTCAAAAGGTGTTTCAACCGAAGACCGCAGTCTGAATTCGTCGCGCTGGTAGATGTGGAGCGGTCCGAGCAGGTCAGTTCCGAATCCGATCTTCACACCTGCTGCGCGGCACAGTTGGATGGCTTCAAGTCCGCGCATCCCTACCTCGTCCAGTTTTTCCAGTGTGTGGGTTGGTGCGCCGTGTGCACTGCCGAAATGTGCGAGTGCCTCATATGTTGCCAAGGTCGGGACAACGAAGGCGTCCGCTTTGGCAACCAGTGCTGCGGTGTCGGTATCGATGAGATTGGCGTGTTCGATCGACCGCACACCCAGTTTCACAGCGCGTGCGATACTTGCTGCGGTATACGCGTGTGCGGCGACGTAGCGACCTCGGCGCCTTGCCTCATCAACGACAGCCGCAATTTCTTCGTCGGAAAATTGTAATGAGTCGATCGGATCACTTGGGGTCGAAATGCCACCGGAAAGGAACAGTTTGAGGTGATGTGCTCCCTGCCGCAGGGCCTCGCGTGAAGCACGACGCAATGGCTCAACGCCATCGACAATGTCGGACAGAACCCCGGTCGGTGCGCACCCGCAGGGAGAAGCCTCGACATGACTAGCGCGACCGTCTCCGTGTCCACCAGTCTGACTGAAGGCGCGGCCGCAGTAGAATAGGCGCGGTGACGGGAACAGGCCCTCCTCCCCGGCAAGCCAGGTACCATGGTCACCACCGGCAACATCACGGACGGTGGTGAAACCGCGCAGCAGCGCATCTTCAAGGTTTTGCCGAGCACGATGAGCTTGATAGGTTGTAGGATAGCTCTCACACTTTGCGGTATCGACTTCTGTCGCAAAGGCATGGAAATGGGCATCGATCAAGCCAGGCATTACTGTCTGTCCGCCCAGATTCAGCTCTAGATCGAATGAGCCTTCGGGCCGGGTCAACCCGACGCTTTCAATCTTGCCGCGACACAGCACGATAAAGCAGTCCTCGCTCAGCTCAGCGCTATGCCCATCGAATACACGGGCTCCTGCCAGGAGCTTGCGCTCCTGGTCATTTGAACAATGCTCCATGAAAATACTACCTTAGGGCGAAACTTGCTTCATGCCGAGTAGCCGTAATCAGCCTTGGCTTGCTCGGTTGTGATGAAGCCGTTGAGAAGGTCGCGCTCGACCGCGTCGCGCGAGCGGTTCTTCGGATCACCCCAGCCCCCGCCGGTTGCGGTAACCATCCGCACCACATCGCCCTTTTTCAAGGGAACGCGGGCCGGCTTTGCCATGATCTCAGGGGGATCTGAACGCTTCCCCTGGCGCAAAATCTCCGCGTAGTTCGGAGATCCGTTGCCTCCGCCCGCGATCCCCCATGGCGGAAACTTGCAGCGACCGAAGCTGCCGGTGAAGGTCCATCCGTCATTGGGGATTTCATACTCCAGAGCGACTCCTTTGCCGCCACGGAATTCACCTTCGCCGCCTGCATCATTGTGAAACTCGTAAGCGCGAACGCGGACGCCATACTTGGCTTCTGTCACCTCGACGGGAAAATTGTAGGTCTCTCCATCTGCCACCGAAAACTGGCCATTAAGACCGTCGCGATCTTGCATCGCCCCCCAACCACCAACCAGAGGCCCAACCAGAATTGTTGGCTCACCGCTCGTTGGATGCGTTCCGGCAAAGACGATCGCGCATACGGATAGCACGTGGCCCGCCGTGAGTCGGTGCGGCATCTGTTCGGCGAGCGCCTTCCAAATCAGGTCCTGCGCGTAGAGCATCGTTTCCCAATAGGTTGAAACGGGTGCCGGGCGCTCGGCTGTAAACACTGTACGATCTGGGCAGACGACTTCGATGGCTCTGAAGCACCCGCCGTTTGCAGGGATGCTTGGGTTCGTCAGCGCCTTGAAGATTGTTCGCACCGCCGATACGAGACCGGTCCGGGAATTGTTGATCGGCCCTAACGTCTGTGGTGCACTGCCGGTGAAGTCGACTTTGAACTTGTCGGCCGTGATATCAATCCGCACGCAGACCTTGAGCGGCTCGTCGGTGATGCCGTCGTCATCAATCCAATCTTCGGCATAAAACGTCCCCTGGGGCAGCTGCTTGAGTTCGGCAGCGATCATCGCCTCACCGTAATCCAGCAGATCGTCCATCGCCTGACACATGGCATCCCGACCATAACGGTCAAAGAGCTCGACTATTCGCACTTCAGCTACGGTGTTCGCGGCCATCCCTGCCCAGAAATCGCCCATCGATTCCTTCGGCATCCGAATGTTCGACTGCAGCAACTCCATGATGCCGCCAACGGGCTTGCCCCGTTCCATCACCTTAATCGTTGGAATCTGGAGGCCTTCTTGAAAGATTTCCGTCGCGTCCGTCGTGAAGCTGCCGGCGGCCATACCGCCAACGTCGACCCAATGAGCCTTGTTCATAGCGAACGCCACGAGCTCGTCCTGGAAGAAGATCGGCTTAACGATCGCAACATCGCAAAGGTGTGTTCCGCCGCCCTGATAAGGGTCATTAGAGATGAACACATCCTCCGGAAATATCTCATTTGAGGGGCCAAACTTGGCCAGAATGTCTTGTACGAGGGAGTCGATCATGCCGAGGAAGACCGTAGTGCCATTGCCTTGAGCGATGAGATCTCCGCGAGCATTGGTAATTCCAACCGAATAGTCGAGCGCCTCATAGATGATCGGACTCATGCTTGTTTTGGCCATAGCCAGGAACATTTCATCACCAATGGCGACGAGCGCATTCTTGATGATCTCTTGTGTGAAAGGGTCATTGCTCGACATGGTTCAGTTTCCCAGTTCGATATGAAGATTGCCGATTGCATCCATTCGTGCGGTGCAGCCCGGATTGACGACAATCGTAGTTGTCTTGTCTTCGATAATGGCCGGCCCGGCGATTTCCATGTCGGGCTCGAACCGGCCAAGATCGTATGCCGCGCTCAGGTGTACGCCATCGGAATCAAAATCGACCAGGCGTTGTCCGGACTGAATTGCCTCGGCCTTCAGACCAGTTTTTGCTCTTTGGGGCAGGTCAATCTTGTCGGTCTCATTCAGCGCGACGATATGGTAGTTGACCAGCTCGACATCGGCATCAAGCCGGAACGTGTATTCGCGCTTGTGCTCGATGTGGAAGGCCTCGATTGCGCTTGCAAGCGAAGCGGCAGTTACGGCGCCTCCGGCAAGCGGCACTTTGACGGTATGCTCCTGGCCATTGTAGCGCATGTCGGCAAAGCGCTCGAAGCGCAACATCGAGCCATCCATGCCCTCGGCGCGGCAAATCTCAATCGCCTCCCGCTCCATGTCGCCATAGACAGTGTTGATTGTCTGTAGCGGAGACAAGGCCAACTGCTCGACCTTGGTCCGCAGGAAGTCGCGTCGGATGTCGGACATCAACATGCCCCAAGCCGAAAAGACCGAAGAGTTCACCGGAATGATGACCTTTCGGGCCTTGAGGTCCTTGGCGAGCGAGACTGCATGCATGGCTCCGCCCCCACCAAACGCGATGAGCGCGAACTCACGAGGGTCAAATCCCCGGTTGAGCGAGACCAGCTTAAGGGCATTCACCATGTTGGCATTCGCGATCCGGATTACACCTCTCGCGACGTCCTGAATGGATCCACCGGTAACATCGGCGAATTTCTGAAAGGCCACATTGACGTTGTCGGTGTCCGGGGCCTGTTCGCCTCCAAGAAACAGATCGGGGTTAATCCGACCGAGAACGAGATTTGCGTCAGTCGTGGTCGGTTCAGTACCGCCGCGCCCGTATGCGGCTGGGCCCGGTGTAGAACCGGCGCTCTTGGGGCCGACATGAAGTCTTCCACCTTGATCCATCCAGGCAATGGAACCCCCACCATTACCAATCTCTACAAGGTCGACCACCGGTGTGCGTATTGGATAGCCCGGATTGGTCCGATCCCATTCGATGCGATATTCGGTAGTAATGCGTGCCTGGCCATCACGTATCAGCGCCGTCTTGGCTGTGGTGCCGCCGATATCCAGTGCGATGAGGTTCGGTTCGCCGATTAGACGACCAAGCGCGGCCGCCCCAAGAACACCGCTTGCCGGCCCCGATTCAACCAAAGCAATCGGATTGTTTCGCGCACCCTCAACCGTCGTCACGCCCCCATTCGATTGCATGATATAAGGCGTCGAGGCGAGCCCCTTTTCGCGCAGGCCGCTCTCAAGCTGACCGAGATAGCGCTTGGCGATAGGGTGAACGTAAGCGGAGAGCACAGTTGTACTAGTCCGCTCATATTCGCGCCATTCGCGGCACACCTCGTTCGATCCCACAACTGATAGATTGGGAAACGCCTGCCGTAGCGCAGCGCAGACTGCGATCTCATGAACGGGATTGGCGTAGGCATGGAGAAAGCACACTGCGACAGCCTCAACTCCGTGCTCCAGAATGTTGCGACCTAGTTGCTCGAGATTTGAAGTGTCGAGCGGGATCAGGATTGAGCCATCGGGAGCCAACCGCTCCTCGACTTCAAATCGAAGATGGCGTGGAACAAAGGGTGAAGGCTTCGCAAAAGCGAAGTTAAACAGATCCGGCCTGTTGCCTCGTGCGATTTCAAGCACGTCACGAAAGCCACGCGTCGTGATGAGCGCCGTCTTGGCTCCCGTTCGGGAGAGCAGTGCATTGATTACAACCGTTGTGCCATGCGCGAAAAAATCGAATTCCGCGGGGGAAACTCCGGCCTTAGCGATGGCGGCCATTACGCCGCGATCAAAATCCGGCGGTGTCGTATCTGCCTTGGCGGTTACAATCCCATCGGGACCGATCCCGACGAGATCGGTGAAGGTACCTCCGACGTCAGTTGCCACTCGCATCGTAACCGTTGCCCTCTCTGCAAGTCTGTTTTTTGATCGCAAATTACGGCGCGGGTATGGCTCGAATCCGCCCCGCGCGCCTTGCATTTACCCTATGCGTCACATTTTGTTAGATGTCAAAAATTAATTGACATCAAAATATTTGATCTTATCCCTCGTGCTCGCGGTGGCCGCTCTTGGGGTCAGCGAGTCATATGGGTATAGCCATCAGAGGGAGGCTTCTATGAAAGCGCGATTGGTACGCGGGAGTTCGATTGTTGCACTTTTGGCCGGGGCTTGCATGTTGCAGACGGCAGCACATGCCCAGGAGGCAGCTGACAGTGAAAGCCAAAAAGCGACTGCGGCTGAAGACGAGATCGTGGTGACTGCGCGATCACGCGAAGAAAAGCTGCAGGACGCGCCGGTTGCCGTAACTGCAATCAACGAAACCTCGATTCAGCGTGCAAACATTACGCGCGCCACGGATTTCATCGCGTTGGTGCCCAACGTGACCGTTGCGGATGCCCAGGACTCGGGCAACGTTGCCATCAACATCCGCGGTGTCGGACAGATTCGAAACGGTGAAACGCCTGTCGCGATCTCAGTAGACGGTGTCCTTCTCACGAGCCCGATCCAGTTCAAGCAGGAACTCTTCGACATCCAGCAGATTGAAGTGCTCCGGGGGCCTCAAGGTGCGCTCTATGGCCGCAACGCGATCGCTGGCGCCATCAACATCACGACCAAGAAGCCGACCAACGACTTCTCAGGCAGCCTCAAGGTCGGTTATGGGAATGGGCATGCTTTCAACGCGAGCGCCTCGGTTAGCGGGGCACTTGTGCCTGACGTGTTGCTGGTGCGTGCGGGCATTTCGCGGACGCAGGCCGACGGCTGGATCACCAACACCTTCTTGAACAAGAAGGTTGACTATTTCGAAGATACAACAGCCCGCCTGCGTGTCGACTTCACGCCGTCGGACAAGGTAAGTGTCGATTTCCGGGCATTCTATTCGACCCGACAGGGCGGTGCGGCCTACTTTGCTCGCCCCTTGTTGCAAGCATCTGGCCGTCCATTCATCGATCCTCCCGCGGTCGTTGACGTCGCAAACCACGTAGTCGCGCCTGTCTCGAACAATCTGGGTTTCGATGATCGCGACATGTCTGACTTCTCGCTCAAGATCGATGTCGACACTGCGATCGGGACCCTGACATCGACGACGGGCTACAGCAAGCTGACCCATGTCGTTGCGTTCGATGGTTATGACTATTCCAACAACCAACAGTGCTATCTGTTCGGCTTCAGCGTTGTGTCTGATGGCCTGGTGAATTGCGCGAACCCGCGCACTCTGGCGCTTGGCGCCAGTGGCAATCCCGATGGGGCGGATGCACAGTTCCCGGCACCCTACAATACAACTTTCCAGGACAACGATATCAAGACCTGGAGCCAGGAAATCCGCCTGACGTCGCCCTCGAGCAATCGTCTCCGCTACATCTTCGGCGGGTACTTTCTGTGGCGCGATCGTTCGCTCGTAACCGGTACGAACGAAGATCTGGGCTTCGGCATTATTCCCGAACTCGACTTCAATCCCGCGACGGCCAACCAGACGCGGCGCTACTTCGCCGAGGACAACAAGGACTTTGCGTACGCACTGTTTGGTCAGTTGAACTACGACGTGAACGATCAAATCGAACTGTCGTTCTCCGGACGATTTGACAGCGATCGTCGCAAGCAGACGGACCCGCGTGTTGCGCCTTATCGCGTCGATGGCTTTGGCATCCCGCTGAGTGGCCCGGCCACTCGGGAAGCCACCTTTACGCAGTTCCAGCCAAAGGGCACGCTTCGCTGGAAGCCGAGCGATAATGCGCAAATCTATGTAACGGTAGGACAGGGTTTCCGCTCTGGCGGCTTCAATGCGCCTGGCACCGAGATCTCGCCGCTGACGGGAGGCAAAGTAGCCGACTCGATCTACAAGAAGGAGGTCGCAACGAGCTATGAGCTTGGGGCCAAGACTACCTTCGGTGATGGGCTTCTGACGCTGAATGGTGCCGTGTTCCACTCGAACGTTCGGGACCTCCAGGCGTTCAACTTCAATGGCCTGGTGAACGCTCAGGTCGTGACGAATATTGATCGGGTGAATGTTTGGGGTGCCGAACTTGAATGGACCCTCCGTCCGGCACAGGGCTTCAAGGTATTCGGCGGAATCGGTTATACTGACTCGAAGATCGCCGAGTATGCCGCAAATCCAGCTGCTGTCGGAAATCAAGTGCCCTACACGACCAAGCTCACTATCAGCGCTGGGGCCGAGTACGTTGCGCCTGTGTCAGACAAGGTCAACCTTGTGATCCGAACCGATTGGCAGCGTCGCGGAAAGACCTATTTCCATGAAGGCGGCACTTTCGTTGGCGTGCCCGTGCGCAACCCAATCAATTTCGTGAACGGTCGCATCGCATTCGAGCATGAGCGCGGTTGGTCCCTTGCGGTTTGGGGCAAAAACCTGCTCAACGAGACCTATTACGAGGAGGTCGTCGCGCCAGACTACAACTATCAGGGACGTCCGCGCACCTACGGAGTGGAATTCTCGGCCAAATTCTAATGGCTCTCCACGGCTCACTCCTCCATGCTAATGGGGGAGTGAGTTGGAGCATGAGACTTTGAAAGAGATTGGAGAAATGCGGTAATGCCCTTCCTTGCAAAAAAGGGGAAACCCCGGAAGATTGCAATTGGTGGACGGATCAAAAGCCGGCGCCAAGAGCTTGGCATGACCTTGCAGACATTGGCCGAAGCCAGCGGTCTGTCAGCTCCGTTTTTGTCGCAGGCGGAGCGCAATCAAACCATCCCTTCACTCGTCTCGCTTTCCGCCCTTGCAAGCGCGTTGAATGTCGAGATTGGCTACTTCATGGAAGTCCCTAAGGATGAGAATATCGTTCGACGGGCCGATGAACCGGAATTTATCGACCTCGATTCTCCGGTCACTTATCGTCAGCTCAGCTCAGCTTTGCCTGGACAGATGATGGATGCCATATTGATGACCATTCCACCCGGCCATCGTTTTCCGATCGATCAACGCGACGGTGAGGATTTTCTCTTTGTCGTCGAAGGCGAAATCGTTTCGCAAGTTGGTGATGTTCGAGAGGTGCTGAAGCAAGGCGACAGCATGCACTTTCGGTCGCAGACACCTCATAGCGCGTGGAATGATTCCGACAGTGATGCTGTCCTGCTCTACGTAGGGACACCCACAATCTTTGGCGGCCGAACATAGATCGGTAGCTTAAAATGCATTCGGAGACACTTGCGTGGGCTGAAGATTTTTCTGACCCACTGGTTCAACATTTCTGCTTTTCTGATCCCGCCGCCAATTCAGTAATAGTTGGGACAGGCCACTTTCAGGCCGGGCAAATCATGCCTAGCGCGGGGTTTTCCCAATATCCCATGCGCGAGATAAGCGTCATTCTCGAGGGCTCAATATTGACGGAAAGCGGCGGCAAGAAAGTTACGCTGAAAGCAGGCGACATCGTCACCATTCCTCCAAATCAGATGCAGGTGTCACGGTTCTTGGAGGACACGAAGCTGATTTATGTGTTCTTCGGCCATCGCGGCGGAGAATGCGAAGGCGACAGTTGAGATTGCATCATCATGGCTGAACGGGCTCGCAAGAGGTCCAGAACCGAACCGCGATATTGCGCTCCGCCGAGGGATCACACCCTGCGTGTTTCGCTAAGCGAAATTATGCATGATCGCTGTCTCCCGCTGGAAGGTTCACCCGCCAGGGTTCGGCAATGGTTGTTCACGCATCACGATGAAGCGAAGCATGCACTGGAGAAATGGCTTGCCTCGAACCAGCAAGGAGGGGCTGCATCCGATCAATCTCGTGCCGCAGCCATTGTGGGGCGAACGCTTGTCATTTGGGAGCGTCACAACGAGTTTTCGACGATCACCGCGGTTTGCCAGGGACGCCAATGTTCGGAGCCGATCGAAGCGGTCGCTTGGCTGGATGGATTCCCTGGGGACCTATTCCGTTCGATCGAGATTCTTGTTGGGAAAAGGACAGACTTCGATTGGGAGCGCGAGGCCCAATTTGACCGAAGCAGGTTGGTTTCCAGCTACGTTTTTGACGGAGCGGCGCGAATTTGGAGCGATTTTACCATACGCGATAATGGCGGTGGCCGGATCATGGTGGAAGACCTCGGCCTACAGAATGACGAGGCCGCGCGACTGGTACAGTCGCTGATCGAAATTGGAAACTATCGGAAGCTAGCGCTGCTGGGATTTCCCGTGGCTCGCGATCTCATGCCATGGATCGACGACGTCGAGGCACGTCATAGCCGCATAACCGAGTCTCACAACTTGGGGGAGGCGGACAGCGGTGAAATCCTGGGGCAACTCTCCGCCCTCTCTGCGGAAGTCGAATTTCGGGCAGGACTGGCCCGCTTCAGGCTGGGCGCGACGAGCAGCTATCACTTGCTGACAACCGATCGCATTCGATCACTCCGGGAAACAAGAATTGCGGGCCACAGTACTGTTGTGGAATTCGTCGAGCGCCGGCTGCTGCCCGCCATGCGCACATGCGAGATTGCCCAGAAACGTTTGGAAAGTTTGAGCGAACGCATAAATCGAACCGCAAGCTTGCTCTCGCTAGAGCAAACCACGGAACTGAATCGCAAAAATCAGGCCATCTTGGTCAGTCTCAACAAGCGATCTGCCATGCAACTCCGATTGCAGAACTTAGTCGAAGGATTCAGCGTTTTCGCGATATCCTATTACATCATCGCAATCGCAGAAAAACTTATCAAGCCATTAGAAAATTGGCTCAATTTTAGCCAATACGATTTGCTATTACCTGCATTCGCCCTTTTGACCATACTTGGAACGTGGAGGCACCTGTCAAACACGAAAAGAGCAGCTCGAGTTGTTATGCCCCTCTCGGATCAATCCAGTTCGAGTGGCGAGTAGCATGGCGATCGAACTCCGCCAACTTCGATACGCGGTCCTTACCGCCGACAGTCAGAGCTTTGCGCGCGCCGCCGCGAGACTGAATATGAAACAGTCCACCTTGAGCCGGAGGGTGAAGGATCTGGAGATCCGTCTCGGGATCAAACTGTTCGAGCGCACGACGCGCGGCGCCGAGGTCACCGAGAACGGCAGAGTGTTCATCGAGCAGGCGCGCCGGATCGTCACCGATGTCGAAAATCTGCAGACCACCGCACGCAACGTCAGCTACGGGCTGCGAGGTCGCATTGCGGTTGGCTATTGTTCCTCGCTCATGTCAGGCAATCTGAAGCTGATTTTCTCCGAATATCTCGGCAAGTTTCCCGAAGTGCAGTTCGACGGGATCGAAGGTAGCCCCGAGAAGATCATCCATGGCCTACAATCGCAGACGATGGATGTTGGCGTCGCTCCGATTGGGCTCAGCGAGGAAGGCCTCCATTCAAGACCTCTTTGGTCTGAGCGTCTGTTCGCGGCGCTTCTCGGGGATAGCGATCTGCTCTCAAGAGACCGGATTTACTGGCAAGATCTCCGACGCGAGGTCTTCGTCGTGTCCAATAACGGAATAGGCCCAATTCTGGGCAACCTGATATCGGCACGCTTGACCGAGCAAGGCTTCCGCCCCGCCGTGATCTACCAGGATACAAGCCAGGAGAGCGTTCTGAGCATGATCGCCGCCAAGCGATTCATCTCTGTTGCCGCCGAGGCGTCGCAAGGCGTGCCCTGGCAGGATCTCCACTTCCGCGAAATCTACGATGCCAACGGACCGGCCCGTCTGGAGTACGCGCTCTATTGGCGCGCGGATAATGAGAACCCCGCGCTCAAACGGTTCTTCAAGCTGATCGAGGAGCGTTATCCAGGCTGAGTTGCCCGGCGACCTTTGGCGTAGCTGCGATCGGTCGCGATAAACCGCTCGATCATTGGAGGGATCAACCGCTCGGGCGGCGGGGCTCCCTTTGCATCTCCACCATTGAGCGCCGCCCCATAAGCCAGCAGTTCGCGGTGCAGTCGCGCCGAT